>NZ_JBMQOB010000010.1:0-55573 GCF_053551015.1 Arcticibacter sp.
TACATTGAGCAGTAACACTCAGGCGAACATATTTCGGGGAAACAAGCCCGCGCTTTTCCGACAAGCTCATTTCCCCAAGACTTTTTTTAAGAAATCCACCTGTACCTGTAATTCCCCGATCTTTGAATATAGCTCCTTTTCTTTGCCTTCGTCCTTTTCGGTAGGCTTTTCTGCTCCGAAGGCCGCTGAAGCATTTTCTAAAAACTCCCGCTTCCAGGTGGTAATCTGCGTGGGATGTAACTGGTACTTTGCTGCTAGTTCCTGAAGCGTACTCCGCTCCCTTATCGCTTCCACGGCCACCTCCGCTTTGAAGCTCGCACTGAATTTACGTCTCTCTTTTTTCATGTTCAACTGTTAAATTTAAGAATTTAAGCAGTTGTCCAGCTTTCGGGGAGTACTATACAGACTATCCAACTAAAATTCATAAACAACTTCAATCTACACGGTAGTACCTTTCTTCGAGGTGATTTCTGATAGTTCGCAGGGGACTGTAGAAGCCTAGATTTCCAAACTATAATCAGGTCGTCCCTTCCCAAAGCTATGCCCTCTAAAAAGCTCTAAATCAAACTCCAGTTAATCAGAAAGATATTCAAGCAACTCTGCTGTAGCCGCAGTTTTATTAATCGTGCTCTTACTGCGCCAGCATTATAAATTCTATCCGGCTCAATTCAATTTGACCTGTTTCCATCCTCTAATAGTGCGGGAGTTTTGTCTTTGAAATTAAACTATTCCGGAGAACATCTTCTTTAACGTTCTTTATTAAAGCTACAGTCGAGTAATTTACCTAAACCGGCTATAGCGAGCCAATTCTGAATGTAGCAGTTCGTAAGACATCTCCGAGCAAACGTAACTACGCCTGACAAGGATGCCGCTACCCTTCAAAGCGGCTTCTCGTTGTTTCAGAAATTTCCCTGTATATTTCCAACGCTCTGCAACTGCTTCATCGTTGGTTCCTTCCCCTCACTTAAACGCCTCCCTATCTCATCAAACACCGAATAGAAATTAGCACCCTTCAACTTTGCAATCTCCCGCTGCCTTTGGAAAGCAGACATAATATCTGCACCATCCGCTAAACACTGATTGTACAAATTAGTAACAAAATCGAAAGCAGTAATCCATTGAGTATCCTCATCCACTCCAATTTTATCAAATACGTCGGGCATTTCAATCCGGATTTTACGGGTAAGCTCAGCTTCGAACTTACAATAGCTTTCATCAATATCAACCTTGTTATTGATGCAATAAATGATATGGTCTATTTTGTTGCGCTGTGCCTGACTTACAACATCACTCACAAATACACCCAGCTTTTTATAGTAATCGGAGCGGCGGGAAAAGATTCTCACATTTTCAGCAAGGTTTGTAAAATCGGCAGACTTTACTTTATTCTTCTTTTGCAATCGCTTCTTTAGGTCTTCTTTGGAAAGAGAATACTTTTTCATCACCTTAACGAAATCTGGTGCAGAGGTGAATGCTTTTATTTCAGTCGAGCCCTGAACTTGTTCCCATAGTTCTTTTCGCTTTGAGAACTCTCCATAGTCATCACTGCTAGAGTATTTCTTAATCAGCTCATTCATTAACTCCATTAGTGAGGTTAAGACGTCTTTCAGATCCTGTTCAATGCCCTCGCGGTTCCAAACTTTAATAAGGTCGAAGTCGTCTGAGCCCTTTGCTCCAGTGGTATGTGTAAATAATATTGAGAGCGTGTACGGAACCACCGCAGACCTCAATTGTCCTATCGCGTTTTTTCCCGCCCCATATATATGCTCCAGTGACTTAAAGAGTATGATTTTTGCTATTAGTTCTTCGTAAAAATCCCGATCAATCACAGGTCCCTTTCCAGCTTTTTCAGAACCAGATATCTTTTCTATAAAGGAACGGAATATTTTATCCCCTCCTTTTTTCACCATGTAAGGATGTTCATCCCACGACATATAATACTTCGCCAGCTCTTCTTTGGTATACCTCCGTTCTTTAGGATACTCATTGTTGATTCTGGTTTTCGCCTTGGGATTTTTTCTAATGAGAGTATTGAATTCACCCTTAAATCGCTCGAAATACCATTTCTTTCCTGACGGGGTCAGTATACTTTCCGACAGCGATTTTAATTTTATCAACTGCTCATTTCTGGATCGCAGATCAGCATTACTAACCTTTGATTGAGCATTAGAAAATTTACTTATATTGCTTATGAGTTCATTTAGTTTTTCTTCTTCGGCGTTCCGGGCGATATTTATTTTAGCCATAACCCTTATGCTTGAAATATCTAACCCTTCCTTTTGAGAAAAATAAATTGTGGCCGTGGTTTGCCCACCATTAACAATCTGAAAATCTGTTAAAGAGTTGATTTTAGTCACCTCTCCTACATTAACAGTTTTGGCCCCCACTGCGGTGATTGTTAACCCATTGTTATAAGCAATAAAATACTCAGGATTCTTTCTTATCGTTTCCTTTATTCCTTGGTTGACTCCTTTAAACTGCAAGAATGATCTAACATTCTTTTCAAGCATTCTGGTGCTGTAACGTCTATAAAGGTCTGAAAGAATGTTTGCCGGAAGCACACACAGATAAGACTCAAAATGCTGTTCATCTGCAGCTTTAATTGCCTGTATACCCTGCCCGAACAATCGTTCAAAGTCAATTTCGAGAACTTCTCTGTTCCCTTGAGATATTAGAACGTTGTACAGAAAGTTCAGATCAATAAGCCTCTTGAAGACACTTATTTCTTTTTTTCTGCCCGTGCGATCAGCGTTGGTAACAGTAACAGTGATGCTTTCATCTTCAAATTCCAATAGCTTGGGCTGCGGTTCCGATCCTCTTTTCTCAACGGTAGCCGTAGCCGAAATTAAAAATATTTCAATAACGTCAATCTGGGCCAGGCCGAGGGAGGAGGAGGAGATAAAATTTATAAGACTCTTCACGGTACTTGAGTCCTGTAGTTCGTCGTCAAGATGCTTCTTAATAGACTTCGATATAAATCTTGTAGCCTTCGAAAATTGACTGTCATAGTAGTTTCTATGAGAAATGAGCAGGTCTTCTGTGGAAGCATTAAGACGTAAAGACTCCTCATTAACGACAAACACTTGTAATCGTTCTTCAGACTCGTTAATCTTATACCCGTTAATCTTGACATTCTCCTGTTTAAGGAAGAAATAACAATCAGTATAATCGTCGGACTCTATAAGTTTGGCGTCACTTAATGAAGGTAAGCATATATTAATAAATCCAGATTCTGTGATATAGCCATCTTCGTCTTTTGCTTCATCAAAAAGATCATTCCGGTAAGTCAGAAATTCACTTATCTCCATTAGAAGGTTTCGTTTTTTGAAATAAATCGACTAATTAACTCCAGACTCAATGTATACGTTACCCCTGCTATTGCGGGAGCTATTTCAGCACGAATGAGTCTTGGAAAACGGCTGTCTGCACATCTATAATGCGTAACTTGCTGAGTTACGTAACGAATATTATCATATTCCTCCAGCAACCTCAGGCTCAAGCCTTTCTGGGAAAGCGTCTTAAGGAGTATTGTATAATCTCCCAACTTCGAAATAACATGATCCCGGATCTGTAACACTAAACTTTTGACAGAATCTCCGTTGGTCTGGTCAGCAGCTATTGTTACAACAACAAGATCAAGATCCTTTCCGGGTTCTTCCTGTAATTGATATTCACTGGATATTCTGATATGTCCCACTGTGCTCAAGCGGGTTTTTACTTCTGTATTTTTGAATTCACCAATGAAGTCATGTCCTGTATCATACGGACCTTTCCATGAACTTAAAACAGCGTTGGTCTCAGTTGAGCTAACACCTTTCAGCATCTGAAATAATACGAAAAGCTCTCCGAAGATACCTTTCAAAAGTTCTGCAGAAATAGTGGCACCATGGCTGTCCTGAAAAAATTCGCTCCACTTGTAATAAGTCTTAAGAAGCTCTGGCACATAAACTGAGGGTTTGGACAGCACACTAATTTTTGTATAAATAGAAAAAATCAAATCATCAAAAAGGTCTGTGTACTGACTATCTAGTAAAGTAAGAACAACCCATCTGCTTTCCGCAAAAAGCTCAAGCGACAAATTTTGCTTAACAGATGACTGGAAGTCTGGAAGATATTCTACTGGAAGTTTAAGAACAAGGCATCTCTTGGTGTCGGGATGCAGTCCAAGATATAGTTCTGGTATAGAGTCGCTATCAATTCTTATTGACCTGATTTTTTCGCCTGCCGTCAGACGCTCCCATTTATTAGCAATTTGTTCAATATTCATGAGAGCTAATCTTCGTTAGTTTCAAGCGATTCATCCCATTCTTCGCCTGCGACTTCTTCCAGATCATATCCGCCATGCACATATTCCCCCCCCGGATCAGGCGAAATTGGAGGGAAGCCAATCGCATAGCCGATCAATGGGACTTCCATGCTTATCCCCCACTCTTTAGCTTTGTTTAGTAGCTCTACATCATCTTCCTTTTTTCTGAAGACAGTCCTTGTATCCATCAAATAAACAACCAGTAGGCCTTGATTGTCTGTCATTGCCTCTCGATAGACTCTCTCAGGAACGGTTACCGAGACAGCTTTCTTTTTGTAATCAGAATACTTCTTAGATTTATAAAACGACTCGCGCTCGTCCCTGAATTCTTTCTCCGCTTCATTTCGAACAGCTTCACTAAGCAGAATATTAAAATCGCTACCTGAAGACACAATATTCGCAGATTTTCCAGATGCTGAGAAGATCCCCTTCTTTAAAAAAAGGCTCCGGTAAGCACCAGCCTTTTGTGGGCCGGATCGTACAGACAATTCTAGGTCAGCAGGAAGATGTGTTACTTCCCTCTTTAGCGACTCTCCTTCTCCTTTGGCTTTAATAGCTATTGTCCAGTTTTCCAACTTATTTTTTCCATTGCACAACTCTATGAACTTTATAATCGCGTTCATCTCGAATTCATCGAAGCTTGTGGGATTGTTAAGAAAAGAAATTAGTTCCGGTGCTTTTAAGTCTATAAGAAAGAACCCTCTGTCACTATCGTGCGTTATGTTGCTTTTTTGCAGTTCTATGAACCTTAGAAAACTCTCCCATGCGGAGTTTAGGACATCAGCATGCTTTACCTTAAATCTCGTGGATTGAACCAGCTGATCCTGATATGACCACTTTACAGTTTTCGTGTCTTTAAGGATAGCAGGCCTCGTTATCTTCAACGTTCCAGGATGCTTTCTAACCCTGAGCACAAAATCCTGCGGTGACCTGTTTAGCCGGTTCATCTTTTTAAACTCAGCTTCCAACTCCTCTATCGCACGGGTAGTAGAATCAAATTTTTCAATGGCATCGGCCGTAGTGAACACTTTGCAACAGTCAAGATAACCGGGTCTGTACCCAAACCATCTGCCCATTTGCAGCAAAGTATCCGAATAATTTGTATTTCTAATAAAATAGTTAATTGTTAGCCCCTCCAAAGTAAAACCTCTGGACAATCGGTTTCCACCCACTGCGATTACCTTCTTTCCGTTTCCTGAGCTATCTTTAACATACAATAACTTGTCCCGGGTATCACTATTTATCGCCTTTACCTCGATACCACTAACAGCCTGAACCAGGAGCGCTTTAATCTCCTCAAACCGCTTTGAAACCAAGAACTCATCCTGGTAACCATCCGGAAGGTAGGTACGAATATTTTGAACTATATGAGCGTAATATCGATTCCAAACTTTCTCCAATTTCCCATAAATCAGCTCCTTATTGTTTGGAAGATCGTTTTTTATATCATCTTCCAGCTTTGTCAGATAAACCCGTATAAGCTCCTTGGTTCTATTTTGCCACGTCATGAATCTTGACACATGAACTAGCATAGTATGATGAGGCATGATCATGCCTGAATCTGCCATTTCATCAGCCCGGCTTAGACGAAGAGCTATCGTTAAAACAAAACACTGAATTGCATCCTCCAGAGACTTGGGTAGCACGACGGGATACTCATCACCCTTGACGGCTGCCCTCTCTGATCCATCTTCTCTGCAGACTCTTGAAGGAAACTGGTCCTCTGCGTCTGTGATAAGTTCGATGAGGGGAATCTTTACACAGTCGTCAAGTACCGTTTCAAAGATCTGCTTCGCTCCTACATAGTTACTTGGTGGATTCAATAGTTCTATAAAGTCCTCTGGAAAGATGTGATCAACCTGAGTGAATTCTTTTTCAACCAGATCACCATTCAATTTATAGCTGACCGGCCATCTAACCGCACTCGGACCATTTCGATCCTGCAGAACATTTGCAAACGGGGTTGCTGTATAACCGAGATATGTTCTTCTTGAAAAAAGATCGAGAATCGCCCGAATATGCCCATTGATTTTACTTGCATACTCCGCTCCGGTCTTTCCCATATTGTTCAAAGATGCGTTGTCTGCTTCATCGTCAATTATCAAAAAAGGGATATTATGTTTTTCTTTATTTTCATTCAAATATTCGCTTAACCAGATCAGAAGGTTTTTTAATACACCTGTGTTCTTTTTACAAACGAGTATATTTTTATTATTAAGGGAGAAATCTGTTTCTTTAACCGACTTTTTGAAGTCTGATTTGTAAGACGTTATGGAGAATAACTGAGCGACACTCTGATCTCCTGATTCACCAAATTTCCTAACTTTTCCTACGCCTTTCTCTCCTTTAGTATCCCTTATCATATCTGTCACCCCTTCTCCAATAACGTCTTCCTCTATGCGTAGCTGGGTTTGACTTCTTAGATCCTCCATAATTCCCGAAAGAACAATGATCAAGCTATAGCCTGCATCAACTGCACGATTTATTACCGCATTGAAGTTCCCCGTCTTTCCGGATTGAACACTCCCAACAACCAAGCCCCTGACGTAAAATGGCTTATCAGATCTGGGGTCTCCGAGCTTCCCAAGAATATTCTCGCTAGATGTTCGAATTTCTTCAATAACTTTTTCTGACCGGCCCCTTTTTCTCAAAGAGGTTAGGTAACGATTTATATAATTGTCAGAAAGACTTTTTCGTCTTTCTTCAGTTAACCAAGTTCTAAAGCCCTTTTTTGTGAGGGCAGTAGATGGATCTATATCAATGGGATAAACGGATTGGTATTCCTTCACCGCCACTGAAAAAAGTCTTTCGCGAGTTATCTCGTCAAATTTGGATAACCCTGGCAATATGTTAAACAAAGCCAAAATTCCTGGTTTAATTTCTGAAAAGAAACTGTGGGTAATGGTTTCTCGTTCCTTTGCCTTTTCCTTTATAAAGGACTTAATGATCTCTATGCTTTCGGAATGGTTCATGTGGTCAGTTCAACATTTCGTTTATATTGTCAGGAATTGTATCTATTCTGTAGCCTAGTGCCGGCAGTATGGTCTCTTTAATATTTTGTTTACTGGTTCCGCTGGTTAGAAGTTGGCTGATTGTTGCTTGTAGAGCATCTGCGTCACCGGAAGAGGATAGACCGTTATCTACGTACGAATAATCATCATGCACATGCCGGATCTTATTGACCGTCGTGTTAATCATTCTAATTAGTACCTTCAGGATTTTTCGCGATTCAGCATCAATCTTGCTCTCAAGAACTTTGACCAGTGGGAACTCTGAGTTAACTTCCAACAGTGTTCCTTTATTTGAGGCGATCCTTTGAAAAAGCTGCGCTATCGTGTCAGCTTCCTTTGACGAGATTTTTCGAATACCTCTGTTGAAATATTCCTTTTCAGCCTCACCCTTCAGTTCTGATATATACTTCAGAAAGCCAAACCTGAGATCATACGGTATAGTAATCTGAGATTTTGCAACATTCAAGTGTAAAAGGTTATCGACCTTGTTACCAACCTCGACTTTTAATCTTGCAAGTTGAAGCCGGGGAGATTTGCGAATGATCCCATTCCACCCTCCAAACAAAATTACCCTGTCTGATCTGTAGATGTACATTCCCTCCATATCCATCAGACCTCTGCTTTTTGTAGTCCAGACATTGTTAGCTTCTTTGCTTTCTTCTATACTCCGTACTGGGAGCACGTACCCCTCAAGCTTGATCACATCCGATTTAAAGACTCTCTGTCTCGACTCAATTAGTCTGACATCTGAAATGGCCGTTGGGAAAGGATTGAATGGTTTTATAAGTGCATTATTAACTCTGATGAAAAGGGGATCTATTTCTCTTTCCATGAATCGGTGAAATACAAGCGACAAATATTCTGTGGTAGTCTCAGATATCTGATTTTTTAATGAATTGCTTCTATCCTGCAGGTCGAGATATTCTTCAAACTTGTATAATCCTTGCCAAACCACTATAGTACTCGGCCAAAAGTCGGCAAAGTGGTTTAGATATGCAGAACTTAGTTCTGTATAATCGTTGAGCAACTGTGCAATCTCCTCAGGCGAATTGATAATGATCTTCCACTTCTGTTTCTCCTTTAGATAAGAAACATCCCATGTGCGTGCAGAATACGCTTCTGAGCTCCCTGACCGTGACAATACTGTAAATCTCCTTGTTTGAGCAAAAGATGCAGTTTTTAGTCCAAGACCAAATCGACCCAAATCACTATCAATCCTTTGAGCCTCTAAGGAGGAACTAGGAAATTGCATACATCTCTTTAATCTTTCTTCGCTCATGCCATGACCGTTGTCGGCGAGAAATAGAGTGAAGGGGCTTTGGTCGGGATTGATAAGTATCTCGATCTTGTTAGCAGATGCTGAAATAGAATTATCAATCAGATCCGCCAGAGATGTTTCCAATGAATAACCCTGTTCAGCAATCGATTTAATCAGGTGTTCCGGGGATGGAGTTGCGTCTTCCGTCTTTGTGTCAAGATCTTTAGTGCTCATAAAGGTAAAGGTAATTGGTTAGCTTAACTGATCTCAGATTCCAGCTGCCGGGCTATAGCCGCCTCTTCTTTAATAAAAATCCCCCGGACAACACCAGCAATTTGAAATGCCAGATATGGCGGAACCGCGTTCCCCACCTGGTGGAACTGATCTGTCCTACTTCCACAAAAGAAGTAGTTGTCAGGGAAAGTTTGGATCCGTGCAGCTTCTCTAACCGTTAGACTTCTGCATTGAAGAGGATCATAGTGAATAAAATAGTGACCGTCTTTGCTGATATGACTTGTGACTGTTGTCGCGGGGGTATCTGGAAGCTGTACTCTGAACCGATCCGTAAAATTCCCCGATTCCACATTCTTATGGTCAGGCAAAAGCGTCTCATCAAATGACTTATAGTCGTTTAGTTTAGGAAACTTACCATTTTTTCTGGTGTATAAAGCTGCAAAGAGATAGCGCTTTAGGTCTTGGGTCAGGTGTGTTCTGGATACGTGATGAGTAATTCCAGGTAATCTACCGTCGGAATACCAGTTAAAAAGGGGATGCCCGGGTTCAATCGTAGGATCGCTTCCTTCTATAAATTCCTTGCCTACACTGTCAGGGTGCTTAACTATTGGAACATTAACTGGCAAATCCAGTTCCATTCTTAATTCCTGGCTCCAGATGCCAATTAGGTTACTCCAGTTCTCATACGTGTTTTCTTGCTTTACGTAATGTCTTTTCCTTTTTATAGATCCATCCTCTTTGTAGATGTCCTCACTATGGGAAAACGACTTACTGATTCCACTACGAACTTTCGGAAGAAGCCCTATAACAGATTTTAAACTAACCGGGATCTCTGGAGAAAGAATGTCTGGTGGACTTTCGATATCCTCCCTAACTCCAAGCAAGATTACCCGATGTCTTTTTTGAGGGATTCCGTATTGCTCGGAGCGAATCAGATAATCAGAGTGTTTTGAAACTGTTTCCGTAACAAGAGAATGAATTCTATAACGCGGAGAGTCGTGTTCACCGAAGACTGAACTCGGATCTCTCAGGTCCCGTAAAATCCATTCAAATATTCTTTCGCCGTTCAAACGAGCAGACAGAAGTCCCTCCACATTTTCCATCACAAAAACAGCGGGATGATGCTTCGCGATTATTCTCAGATATTGCTTGTAGAGATAAACTCTATGATCCTCTTCAAAAACTCCTCCAACCCGGGAACGTCCGGCATTGGAATATGCCTGGCAAGGTGGACCTCCAATTAACACCCAGTCTCTTTCACCTTCAAGGGCGAGTTCGATCCTGGAGTCGACTTCCTCCTCCGGAGTAACGCCCAGAGTCGCTTTCCATGCTTCCTTAGTTGCTTCTTTGAATTCCTCTGGATACCTGTTGTAAAGATCAGTTAGAGATATTTTGCCAGCTAAAAAATCATAATATTCATCAGGCAGTTGCCTGTGCGGAAACTGTCTTACAAACGAGCGAAGAGTTAAGGTTTGGTGAGCGAGATCATCCTTTTCAATTGAGAGCTTTATTTTAAAAAGACGCTCGCCATTCTCCTGTACGAGAGAACTAAATCCTTCAGCTAACCCTCCTGGCCCCGCAAACAAATCAATTACAGAAAAAGACATCTTAAATATGTAAGTGCCTAAGATAAGAAGTTTATAACGTTAACTCAAACAGTGGGCTACTTACCAAATTAAAGAATCAGTCTAGAGTAAATTATTCAGAGTGGCTACGCATTTTTCGATAGTTGAATCAAGATACTCACTTCTCAACTCACATTCCCACAGTATGATTGAAAGCCATCCCTGATCTTTTAACGCCTGAATAGCCTTTTCATCATTCAGGTTATTTCTACTGATCTTATTTAACCACCATTCAGTACGCGTTTTAGGAACTACAAAATATTTACAGCTTTTATGGCCATGCCAGAAGCAGCCGTTAACAAAGATCACAGTTTTATACTTAGTTAACACAATATCTGGCTTCCCTGGTAAATGTTTGACGTTGATTCGGAAACGGAATCCTCTTTTGTGTAAGTGTTTCCGAACCAAAACTTCAGGTTTTGTGTTCTTACTTCGTATTCGGGACATGTTGTAACTCCGAGTCTCCTTTGTATGCACATCAGCCATAGAGCTATAAATCTTGCTTTGATCTGCAGCACCTTCAATAATGTAAATATAGCACCTCCCACTGTCTGCAGTCTATTTGAATATGAGGGTTCTCATCTCTAATCTAAGATTATTTCCCGATATCTACATATGAGCTTTTGGCAAAATTCACAATATACATGTTAGCAGTTCGCGGAATTTAGTTTGGAAAAGTTTCTTTACTGCTAAATTCCCTTTCAAGAGAGGACATGATCAAATGCATTAACTGAAACGTTCCAAATGATAAGAAGAAGCAATTGAAATAATACTACGCCAACGTGAAGAAAATATAACGCCTTCGCTGAAACTCAACTAACATGCTTTCCGATACCTGAACACTCCGCGAGAAAAGGTTCAGTATAGTTTTCAGGTCAATAAAAAAGGACTCAGATCTTCAAATCGTAAGTCCTCATTTTCGTCGGGATGGCGGGATTCGAACCCACGACCTCCAGCACCCCATGCTGGCGCGATACCGGGCTACGCTACATCCCGAATCAGGCAGTTAAACGCACCTGCTTTCTTTTCTCTAGCAAAAATACAATCTCCCCTCAAATTTCCAAGAAAATTCCACCAAATCCTCCCCTGCCCAACACACCCTTGTATAACAAACCCCTGTAAAACACCAGTAAACAAAGCAAACTTTCAGAAATAATTTTGCGTTCCCCCTCCCTTTCCCCATCTTTAAATCGTGCTTTAATGAGGGCCCTGACAGCCCCGTACCAACGTCGTACCAACGTCGTACCAGCTTCGATAAAACACGTCGAAATTACGTAGCTGGTCGGTCCCTGATACGAGCCTGTTAAGACCTTGTTTAAAGCACGATCAAAACCAGTATAAATTAAATTACTAACTAAATCTTATTGAAATGGCAACGTACAAAAATGGCCTCCACGGCCCGTTCAGCGGAAAGGTCGGACCAACAATCGGCAGCAAATGGCGCGACATTGACTACTTCAAATCGCGAAGTTCAAAACCTGCCAAAGCACCAACAGCAAAGCAGTTGGCCTTACGCGCGAGATTCAAAACCGTCAACACTTTTCTGAACATGGTAAATGCAGCCGTTCAGATGGCCTTCATTCACAATCCGGGCAGAATGACCGGCAGAAATGCTGCACAATCACACATTTTAACGAAAGCATGGAAAGCAACTCCTGATGGTGGTGATATCGATTACCCTAATGTTCTGATCAGCTTCGGCGATCTCGCACCGGTTAAAGATACGGCAATAGAGGTTATGCCGGATGGAATCAGGATCACTTGGAACAAAAAAGAGGCAAATTCAGAACAAATGATTATTTGCCTGATCGATGAGCAGGAAGAATTGTGGTTTAATAACATCGCTGAAGTCAACAGACATGCGGGTGAATACACCTTAAACCTGGGCAATTACAAAGGACCATTTAACTTCCACGTCTATATAGGCACGGTAAGCAATGACAGAAAACGGGCGTCCAATAGCCTCTATCTCGGCTGCATACAATATCCGCGAGGCTAGTGCTCCTGATCAAACAGGCGGGGATCCTCGGCGAGGATCTCCATCTTCGGGTTCCCGATATAATCGGCATACCATCTGATGGCCTCAATCACTAATAGTGGGTCGTCGCCGTCATAGTCTGAGGTCTCAAAAGCCAGGAGTTCGCCGTTGTCATTTGCATAAAACTGGAGCTCCCCTTCTTCGGGGTCGAATTTGACTTTTCCCAAGCAGTAAACCCTGATCCTCAGCGATCCGTCCCGGTGTCTGATAATATCCTGACAAGCGTTATTAGGGTCTTTTACCAATAGAAAAACTGTCTGATCCATGTTATAATAATGACGAAAATGGGGTGTATGTTTTAAAAATAATCAGGAATGCTGACGTATCACCTGCTGCAACTGCGTGCTGGTTAATACGCCCGATTGCCTCCACTTGATCTCGCCGTTCTTGAACAGGATCAATGTAGGTACTCCCTGCACGTTATACGCTTGCGCGGCCGCAGGGTTCCTATCAACATCAATTTTTATTATGGTAACTGCATCATCCAGCGAGCCCTTCAATTCGGTCAGTATGGGCGACATCATTTTGCATGGACCGCACCATTCAGCGAAAAAGTCGACCAGCGTCGGCTTATCTGAATGTATGATATCTGAGAAGCTTGGTCTTGTGCTCATATGCGTATTTTCTTATACAACACTCCTTGCTGAATCTGGTTTAAAATAAATCTTTAAAAATTAATCTTTAAGCCATCATAAGCTAACTTGATGCCCCCTGGAAGCTCGGAACTTACTATTGCATGTTTTCCTAAAACATGGCTGATATGGGTAAGATAGGTCTTTTCTGCCCCTATTTCCTGGGCCAGCACAATGGCTTCTTCAAGCGTAAAGTGTGAAATGTGTGAAGTTTTTTGTAGCGCATTTAGCACCAGAATCTTCGATCCTTTTAACTTGGCCTTCTCCTCCGGGGATATGGTTTTACCGTCGGTGATATAGCTGAAGTCGCCGAAACGGAATCCCAGAATGGGTAGTTTATAATGTAGAACCTCGATGGGTTGCACATCTACACCGGCTGCTGTAAAGGGATGATCTTTATCGATGTCATGCAGTTCGAGAAGGGGAACCCCAAAATGTCTCTTCTCTGCGAAGGCGTAGTGGAAGTCGCGTTTTAAGGCTTCCTGCACGCGTGGATGGGCATAGATGTCCATTGCCCTCCCTTGCCTGAAATTAAAGGCTCTTACATCGTCCAGGCCGGCTATATGGTCTTTGTGTTCGTGGGTAAAGATAACTGCGTCGAGTGTCCGTACTTTCTCCCGCAGCATCTGATAACGAAAGTCGGGACCGGTGTCTACTACCAGGCGCTTCCCTTCATGCTCTACCATGATGGAGCTGCGGAGCCGCTTGTCTTTCGGGTCTGCCGACGTACAAACGGGGCAGTCACAACCGATTACCGGCACGCCTTGAGAAGTTCCTGTTCCTAAAAATGTAACGGTCACAGCTGCAGAGTTGATTGTTTCAAAGTATAAAGAAACTGTTTTTGTTTCTCATTCAAAGAATTTTCATCAACTTCAATTTCCTGCAGAAGTCCGGCGAGTACGTTTATTTTGCTTTCGAGCGTGGAGAAGCGGTTTACGACGACGACTTTATTCTTATCCAGAATGCAGGCCGCCGTCTTAAAATTTCCTTTTTCATAGCGCACCTTGTATTCCAGTTCTTTTAACAAGAGCTCTAGTTTCTCCAGGGTGTGCTGTGTATATGTAAGTGGCATTAATGAATGTATTTATCGCAAATCTACGACTTCTACTCCGGGGTATTGCGAAGTCTGAAACGCAAAAATGGATGGGGAAACCTTGGCTGGCGTAAGTGACTTGATCACATAGCTATAGCGGTTGCCGTTTTTGTCGAACACCATCGTTTTGGCGATCTGACTGGTGGCTTTATCGATCGTCAGCCTGATCTTAAAGAAGTTGTTTCCTTCTGTTGTAGGGGTCAGGTCGATCACGTGGAAAACTTTGCCGCTCTGTTTGATATCGGGTAGGGCAATGTATTTGTAGCCTTTCTCGTAAATGGTGAATACGCGGGCCGGGTTGAGCGAATTGGCGCTGTTATCCACATCACTTACATTCACTTCATTGTCCTGCTTCAGATAGGTCCACTGGGTCTTACCATCGCTCATCAGCTCCTGTGATGGGGTGATGATCTTGTATTTATTGGCTTTCGACTGGGTGTACAGGGTTCCGGATTCGGAATGCTTCATCTTACTTTTCGGGTTCTCGATGGTATAGGTGAAGTCGGCCTTAATCACCGGATAGGAAGCATATTTCTTACTCACGGCGGCCAGAATGCCTTTGGCTTTCGGGTCGGTCTGTGCGATACTCAGACCGCACAGTACGAATAATATCAAGCTGGTTAAGAATGTTCTTTTCATGTGGTATGTGTGTTTATACCCCTTATAGACTTTAAAAACGGCAAATGGTTTATCTATTTATCCAGATTATCGAGGAACTGCTCCAGGGCATAGTCGTCCGGCAGGAGTACTTCCCTGGCCTTACTTCCCTCAAACGGTCCTACTACTCCGGCTGCTTCCAGCTGGTCGATAATCCGCCCTGCGCGGTTGTAGCCGAGCTTCAGCTTGCGCTGGATCAGGGAGGTTGAGCCTTGCTGGTGCATCACGATGAGCCTGGCTGCGTCTTCAAACAACGGGTCGCGGTTGCTGGCGTCGAAGTCCTTCATTCCGCCTGCTTCTCCGTTCTCGTCCACGTACTCCGGCAGCATCCATGCGGATGAATAACCGCGTTGTTCGCCGATATAATCGGAGATCCGTTCTACTTCAGGGGTATCTACGAATGCGCACTGCAACCTGATCAGCTCACTTCCGGTAGCCAGGAGCATATCCCCTCTACCGATCAGCTGATCTGCACCTCCTGAGTCGAGGATGGTACGGGAGTCGATCTTCGAAAGTACCCTGAACGCTAAACGGGCTGGGAAGTTGGCCTTGATGGTACCGGTAATGATATTCACCGACGGACGCTGGGTGGCAATCACCAGGTGGATACCTACCGCACGGGCAAGCTGTGCGAGTCGCGCGATCGGGGTTTCCACTTCTTTACCAGCCGTCATCATCAGGTCGGCAAACTCGTCAATGATCAGCACGATGAACGGAAGGAAACGGTGTCCTTCTTCGGGGTTCAGCTTGCGGTTTACAAACTTCTGGTTGTATTCTTTCAGGTTACGTACCTGTGCGTTCTTTAGCAGGTCGTAACGCAGGTCCATCTCAATACACAGAGAGTTGAGGGTGTTGATCACCTTCTTGGTATCGGTGATGATGGCATCTTCTTCTCCGGGCAGCTTGGCCAGGAAGTGTCTCTCGATCTTACGGAACAGCGTAAGCTCCACCTTCTTCGGATCGACCAGCACAAACTTCAGCTGTGATGGGTGCATTTTGTAGAGCAGCGATACGAGGATGGAGTTGATACCGACGGACTTACCCTGACCGGTGGCTCCTGCTACCAGCAAGTGAGGCATTTTAGCCAGGTCGGCGATATAGACTTCGTTGGAAATGGTCTTTCCTAATGCAATAGGAAGGTCCATGGTGGTGTTCTGGAACTTCTCGGTGTTCATGATGGAGCGCATGGCTACCATCTCCGGATTGCGGTTAGGCACTTCGATACCAATCGTTCCTTTACCCGGCATCGGTGCAATGATACGGATCCCAAGTGCGGCTAAGCTTAGCGCGATATCGTCTTCCAGGTTCTTGATCTTGGAAATTCGGACGCCTGGTGCGGGAATGATCTCGTACAGGGTAACGGTGGGACCGATAGTGGCCTTGATCTTGTCGATCTCGATATTGTAATGGTTGAGGGTCTCAACGATCTTATTCTTATTGGCTTCGAGCTCGTTGGCGTCTACCTGGATCTTGTTGGACTTATAATTCTCCAGCAGGTCGAGCGGCGGATAGGAATAGGACGACAGATCGAGCTTCGGATCGTACTGTCCGAACTGCTCCACCAGGTGTTCTGCTGTTTTCTCTTCTTCGCTGCGGGTAACGGTAAAAGCAGGCTGCGCCTTCTCCTCCATCGGCTTTGGCTCTTCGTTGCGCTCCACATTCATCGGAATGGATGTAGCGGCGGCAGCAGTTGCAGCTGCAATGGCAGCAGGTGCCTCATCCATTGGTAGTGGTGTGGATACGGACTCGAACGGAATAACGGTCTTCGGCACAATAGGCTCGGGACGTGTTGGTTCCTGGTATTCTATCGGGGCGCTTACGCGTTCCTGCTTCAGCGGAGGGAGAGGTCTTTCGTCCTCTTCTACCTGCTGTTCGCGGTTGAAGCGGCTTCGCTTGTTGTCGAGAGGGAACTCCACGGGTTCACTTCTGTAATCGTCTTCGATCTCCAGATCGTCTGGAACCGGTGGTACGGGCAGTGATATCTTCTTCTTTCTTTCGGGGATTTTGAAGTCTATATTATAGGCAATGATCAGAGCGGTCAGTGCTGAAAATCCGAGGAGTCCGGCTATTCCGGCATTTCCGATCTGTCCCTGTAGAAGGCGATTGGTCCAGAATCCGAACTCGCCTTCAAGAAAGTGCGGGTAGTCGGATGTAAAGGCATGGAAAAATCCCAGGGTGATCGAGATAAAGATCAGCAGGAAGAATGAATAGGCGAGCGACTTGCCCAGCGGAAGGATCTTTACTTTAAACAGTAAGCGGTAGCCGATGATAAACAGGATACCGATAAAGATAAAGGAGGCTACGCCAAACCATTGATAAATAAACTGGTGTGACAGGAGCGCACCGAGGCGGCCCAGCCAGTTTTCTACCGGGAGTTCCTGAGGTCCTTCGCTAGGTGCTTGCTCGGGTGGATTGAAGAAGTTCTTCCAGCCACCATTAGCGCCTGAAACATAACTTTGGTCGTCCTGCCAGGTGAAGAGGTAGGATGTGAAAGCGATCAGGAAATAGATGGATAAGATGAGAAAGAACAGTCCCGCGATCTTCACCATTCTCCCATTGTTGAACGTAAAGGTCGGCAACGCTTCTGTTTTTTCCCTGATTAAGCGTCCTTTTCCGGCTGCTTTAGGCTTATCTTCTCCCCTGAATGAATTTGATCTGAACTGATTTCCTTTTACCGGCATCTGAAAGCGGTTTTGTACCGTTCAAATATATGAAAGATATTTTTTTCGAGCCTAAAAATCCCAGATGCGGATGCGGAGTTCAGATGCAGATTAATAAATGGAGATAACCACCTTAGATAGACACGAATGCCAACGCATTTTTTGAACTTAAAAATCCCAGATGCGGGTACGGATGCGCTTCATGTAGGTTCTGATGCCGAGCACAAAAGCGGCCAGGAAATAAAAGATCAATGGAAAACCTACAGCGAGAAACGAGGAATAGATAAAGAATAAGCGGATCTTGGAGATAGACATATCGAACCTTTCGCCTAGGTAAGTGGAAACTCCGAAAGAATATCGCTCAAAAAAGGCTAGGACGCGTTGTATCATTTTAAGCGGAATTTATAATTCTTGCTCCGACTGCACAATTTACGCATTTTTTCTGATCACAGTATTTTTTTTTCAATTGCAGCAATGCCTGGGAGCGGTCGGCACTCCCGGATTTCACACCTATTTCTCTATAACGCAGCACGATACGATTTATTTCAACCGGAAGGCTTTCGAGCAGGCTAATGGAGCGTGAAATAAATTGACTATTATCTGTGTAGCGCCCATAGCTGTACAAAGCCACGGAAACGGTATTGATCAGGATGTTGTTGACGGAGTCTTTTCCGAGCTGTGCTGCCATCCGGGCGCACTCTCTTCCGGGCTTATTGTGGGTCTCCCAATAGCTGCTCATGCTGATGCCTTCAAAGAGCTTGCTGAGTTCCGCCGCATTCCCGGCTTCGAGCGTTTTGGAGAAGAGGTGTACTGAGCGGTGTACCAGCGAGGCGAACTGGGCGAGCCTTACCGCGGGGAAGTTCTGCGGGCGGAGCCGGAGATGCTTCCAGAGGTATTGCTCAATGGATTTTAGGGCGTATTTATGACGGAGATAGCGGTATTCTTCCTGCAAGCTTTGGATGTATCCGTCGGCCGCAGCCTCCTCAAGGAAACCGGCCTGTCCGAACAGCAATGCTTCGAGCTGAAACAGGCTGTCCCGGTGTTTGTCGAGTATGCGCATCGGCAAGGATCTGGCCAGCAGCTCGAATGGTAAGGCGTTTAGTTTGAAGCCGAAGGTTCTGCAGAGCAGGATATAGAAGGTTTCAGACCAGTCGCCCTGGTTGTGCTTCAGAAGCTCGAGCACCTGGGCCGACTTCTCCTCCAACCTTTCCACCAGCATGCGATCCAGACAGTTCTGGATATGAATAGAGTCCACATGCGGCAGCTGCTTTTCGCAGGGAATCCAGTTCATATTTTCGATAAGCTGGCGATAACGCTCCTTGATATTTTCGGGAATGTAGGGTTTGATGATGAGCATGGAAGGTTCGGTACCGTCGGCCCTGAGTACGCGAAGGTCATTTTCGTACACCACGTGAAGGATCACATTATTATAGGCCTTGTCGGTAGAATGGCCATGGCGCTCCCAGTCGGACGCCCGGATATGGATCTCGGCACTGCCGGCCCAGGTAGTACTGCCGATACGGACTTTGACATCTGCAAAGTCCGGACCTGCATGACTGTTGTAAAAGCCGGGTGAAATGATCTCCACCGGCTCGTTTCTGGAGGTTACGAGGGCTTTTTGGTTGAACAGCCTGAACCTCCAGATAAAATTGATAAGGTCTTCATTCATTGTGCATTCAGCTATATACTAGCAGAATACGCACAACTTACATCGATTCAAGTATCAGCTTCATTTCGTTTTGAACGTTCCGTGCTTCTGCCGCTGCCGCTTCAGCAAAATCCTTTCCAGATGATGCATATATCACTGCACGTGATGAGTTGATGAGTAATCCGCAATCTTTATTCATTCCGTATTTACATACATCCTGCAGGTTTCCGCCCTGCGCGCCAACGCCGGGAACAAGCAGGAAGTGGTCTGGTGCGTGTTTACGTATGCTCAGGAAGGACTCCCCCCTTGTTGCACCCACAACGAACATGATGTTCTCGTTGGTACCCCAGTCGGCCGCCTTCTGAATAACCCGCTCAAACAGCATGGTCTCTTCGTCTGCAGGCAGGAACTGAAAGTCCTTGCTGCCTTCATTGGAAGTAAGTGCCAGGATGATCGCCCATTTATTTTCAAACTTCAGGAAAGGCTTCACGGAGTCTGTACCCATATAAGGTGCTACAGTGACCGAGTCGAAGCTCATTCCGGATGATTCGGCATTAAAAAAGGCCTTCGCATACATTTCAGAGGTGTTTCCGATGTCGCCGCGTTTGGCATCGGCAATACTAAAGGTGTCTTTGGGCAGGTAGTTCCAGGTTCGGATCAGGCTTTCCCATCCTGCAAGTCCACGGCTTTCATAGAATGCCGTATTGATCTTATAGGATACGCAATACTCTTTTGTTGCATCAATGATCTGTTTATTAAACTCGAAAACAGGATCTTCTGCGTCAAGAAGGTGTTCAGGGATTTTGGTAATGTCTGTGTCCAGGCCGATACAAAGGAAGGATTTTTTGGTCCGTATCTGCTCAATTAGCTCTTTACGATTCATAGTAATAATAAGCTTCAAAGTAACCAAAACATTAAAGGGCATTAAAATTTTTTTTCATATTTTTTGCTTTTTACGATTTAATGGCTTAGAATTGTGCTTTATCTCAAAAAAGCAGTCCCCTCTTTATTCAAAGAAAACTCATCAGCCTTATTTTTGCACATGATTTTCTTATTACGAGTGTGGATTAAACTCTTACAAAAAGAATCCTATAATATTTCAATTGAATGGAAATTACTGAATTGAACGACAAGCTTGTGTCCGAGCTTCGTGAGATTGCCAAATCCTTTGGTGTTGAAGGCGCCGATGCCTTAAGAAAACAAGAACTTATCACTAAAATAAAGGCACATCAATCACAAAGTACTGCTGCTGGCGAGGCTTCCGCATCAATTGATTCAAGTGCTGCAAACGGTGCTGCCGTTGACGGTGAAAAGCCGAAGAAACGCACCAGAACAATAAAAACCAAGACGGATTCAGTGAAAGCTGCTGCAGCAAGTGCTGCACAGGAAACACTTTTCTCTGCCCCGGAATCAGAATCAGAAGCAAACCCTACAGAAAATACCGCAGAAGCGGCAGCTGCACCTGTTGCAGATGCTACTGAAGCTCCAGAAACTGCACCTGCAGAAGCGGCTCCGGCTGCAGCACAGGAAGCTGCTCCGGCTCAGCCTGGTCAGCGACCAAGAAGACAGATCACCATTAAGACTGACAGGGCAATCACCCTTCCCGGCGATCAACAGCCTAGAAAGCGTGAAGAATCTCCTGTTAACGGGGAGGCTCCTGCAGCTGAACGTGCTCCGAAATTCGAGAAACGTTTCAACACGCCTACCGGCAGAACCGTTGAAGCGCGTCCTGTAGAAAGACCACAGGAACAGCGACTTTCTGATCAGAATGCGGCCGTAAATCTGGATTTTGACAATGTGATTGTGAACGAAGGCGTTCTGGAGATCATGCCTGATGGCTATGGCTTCCTGCGTTCTTCTGACTATAACTACCTGACTTCGCCTGATGATATCTATGTATCACAGTCGCAGATCAAACTTTTCGGACTGAAGACCGGTGATACCGTACGCGGAAGCATCCGTCCTCCGAAAGAAGGTGAAAAATATTTCCCGCTGGTACGTGTGGAAGCGATCAATGGTCGTATTCCTGCTGAAGTACGGGATCGTGTACCGTTTGACTTCCTGACACCGCTTTTCCCTTCAGAAAAGCTGAACCTGTTCATGGATACCAGTCATAACTCTACCCGGATCATCGATATGTTCACACCGATTGGTAAAGGACAGCGTGGTTTGATCGTGGCACAGCCTAAGACCGGTAAGACGATCTTATTAAAGGATGTGGCTAACGCGATTGCAAAGAACCACCCTGAAGTTTATCTGATCATCCTGTTGATCGATGAGCGTCCGGAAGAGGTAACCGATATGGCAAGAAGCGTACGTGCTGAGGTGGTATCATCTACTTTTGATGAGCCAGCTGAGCGTCACGTAAAGATTGCCAACATCGTTTTGGAAAAAGCGAAGAGAATGGTTGAATGCGGACATGATGTGGTGATCCTACTCGACTCGATCACACGTCTGGCACGTGCTTATAACACGGTTGCTCCTGCTTCCGGAAAGATCCTTTCGGGTGGTGTGGACGCGAATGCGCTTCACAAGCCTAAGCGTTTCTTCGGTGCGGCACGTAATATTGAGGATGGTGGTTCACTGACTATCCTGGCTACTGCGCTGATCGATACCGGTTCGAAAATGGACGAGGTAATCTTCGAAGAGTTCAAGGGTACAGGTAACATGGAGCTTCAGCTTGACCGTAAGCTGGCGAACAAACGGATCTATCCTGCGATCGATCTTACTGCATCCAGCACACGTCGTGATGATCTTCTTCATGACAGGGAGAACCTGCAAAGGATCTGGATACTTCGTAACCACCTGGCGGATATGAATTCGCAGGAGTCTATGGAGTTCCTGCTGAGCCAAATGAGAGGTACTAAATCGAATGAGGAATTTTTAGTTTCGATGAATAGCTAATTCAAATTAGTATACATGAAAAAACATATACCTAACGCCATCACATGTCTGAACTTATTCAGCGGGTGCATAGGCGTTACGTTTGCTTTCAGTAATGATCTGACCTTAGCTGTATATTTTATCGTTATTGCTGCACTGTTCGACTTTATTGACGGAATGATTGCGCGGGTTCTGCACGTGTATTCTCCTATGGGAAAAGAGCTGGATTCACTGGCGGATATGATCAGCTTCGGCTTGCTGCCGGCTGCAATTGTCTATCAGTTGTTCCTGCAGGCACCACAAGTGGGAGAAATGAGCGAGTACCTGAAGTTTTCGGCTTTCTTTATAGCGATGTTCTCAGCGCTTCGACTGGCTAAGTTCAATATTGATCCACGTCAGAGCGATCACTTTATCGGCTTACCGGTTCCGGCGAATGCGCTGCTGGTGGGTTCGCTCCCGATGATCATTTCGGCGGGAAGCGGGGCTCTGGATGCTTATATCCTGAATCCTTTCTTCCTCTTTGTGTTCAGTATCGGTACGGGATTCCTTCTCGTGATGGAAGTACCGCTGATCTCGCTGAAGTTTAAGAACTTCAGGCTGCAGGAGAATCTGTACCGCTATATCTTGCTGGGTTCTTCGATCCTGCTGATATTGCTGCTCAAATTCGTAGCGATACCGATCATTATCTTTATTTATATCGTGCTATCGATCATCCAGTTTACGCGGATGAGATAAGGTTTACAGGGATCTATTTTAAAAAATAGATCCCTGTTTTAATTATAGCTTAGAGGCAAGTTCTATACGTGCTTCCTTCAGGCCTTCATAAATCTGCATACAGGTTTGGTTGATTGCTTCAAAGTCGCCCGGAATCGTCTCCAGATTCACCTGTCCCCTGGCATTCGCCTCAATCCCTGCCATCTTCACGCGAAGGTCTTCTGCTCCGACAAATGCAAGCGTAGGTTTGATCTTGTGGGCCACATCACCGGTAAGCTTCCAGTTTTGCTGCTGTATGGCTCCGCCCAGCTCTTCGAAATATCCGGGAGTCTGCTCCAGGAAGATATCGATCATATCGATTACAAATTCTGCGTTTCCTCCGGCAATATCGTTTAAGTAAGTTAAATCGACTTTGAATTCCTTGCTCATGGTGTTCTTATTATAGATGACAGGTTTAAACTTTTTCAACAATTAGTGTGTCTTGCAAATGGCTATACAGCTCGCCGACAGTTTGCCCCAGCACGGGATGTACCAGTGTAGGCGCCAGCTCCATAAGCGGCTCGAGAACGAAGCGCCGCTCCTGAAGCAAGGGGTGTGGGATGATCAGGTTAGGTTCTGACACCTGATCGCTGTCGTAAAACAGGATATCGATATCTATCGTTCTTGAACCCCACTTCTCCTCTCGGGTGCGTTTCAGCTCTGCTTCGATTTGCTGCAGATGGCGCAGCAGATCCTGGGGGGCGAGTGCGGTTTGTACCTGAAGCACCTGGTTGAGGTATTCGGGAAGTTCTGTGCGTCCCCACGATGCCGTGCGGTAAACGGATGATCTTTGCAGAACCTCGCCAACCTGGTTTTCAATAGCCAGGAGGGCCTTTTCCAGATAGTACATCCTGTCGCCGAGGTTGCTGCCCAGTACTAAGTAGACTGCATGCATAAAACTTTGTTTGGCTGTAACGTTTCAAATATATTCATATCTAATTGCATATACTTGTATTACTATTAAGTTTTAATATCTATGAGAAGCTTTTTTAAGTTCGTTTTCGCTTCAATGCTGGGTTTCATCTTGTCATTTGTTGTGTTGGGCATCGTGATGGTCCTGCTAGTTGTAGGCATCGTGTCGGCATCCAAAGACCAGGAAGTACCCCTGGAAGCCGGCTCGATCATGCATTTTTCGCTCGAGCATCCGGTGACGGAGCGTACAGTCAGGAGCCCGTTTGACAATCTCGATGTTGCGGGACTGGAATCAAACAAAAACATTGGACTGAATGATATCCTTGCAGCACTGAAGCGTGCGAAGGAAGATGATAACATCAAAGGCATTTATCTGGATCTGTCGAGCATCCAGGCGGGAATGGCGACTGTAGAAGAGATCCGGAACGGCCTGCTGGATTTCAAGAAATCAAAGAAATTCATCATCGCCTATAGCGAGGTTTATACACAAAAGGCCTATTACCTGGCTTCTGTAGCCGATAAGATCTATATCAATCCGGAAGGCGTTCTGGAGTTTACCGGTATGAGCTCACAGTCGGTCTTCTTCAAAGGAGCCTTGGAAAAGCTGGGTATTGAACCGCAGATCATTAAAGTGGGAACGTTCAAAAGTGCGGTAGAGCCTTTCATCCTGGATAAAATGAGTGATGCGAACCGCAAACAGGTGGCTTCTTACCTGGGATCAATCTATGATCACCTGCTGACGAATGTCTCTGCATCCCGGAAGATCTCCAAGGATTCTCTGTTTGCTATTGCCAACCAGCTGAAGGTGCAGCAGGCTACCGATGCCGTGACCTATAAGCTTGCTGATGGCGTGCGCTATAAGGATGAGGTGATTGACGAGCTTAAAAAGCGGACAGATGTAGATAAAAAGGACGACATTAAATCAGTCACGCTGATGAGCTATATCAAAGGCAACCGCCCGGCAGATGGTGATATGGACTCGCGCATTGCCCTTGTTTATGCATCGGGCAGCATTGCGGGTGGAGAAGGTGATGATGAAAGTATCGGCTCTGAACGGATATCAAGAACTTTGCGCAAGGTGCGTACCGACAAAAAGGTGAAGGCTGTGGTTTTCCGGATCAACTCTCCGGGTGGCAGTGCACTGGCATCGGATGTGATCTGGCGCGAGGTGGCGCTGACCCGCAAGGTAAAGCCGGTCATTGTTTCCATGGGTGATGTGGCTGCTTCCGGCGGTTATTATATTGCCTGTGCTGCCGACTCCATCTTCGCTCAGCCGAATACCATTACGGGTTCTATCGGCGTGTTTGGCATCATTCCGAACATGCAGAACTTCTTCAATAATAAGCTGGGAATCACCTTTGATCAGGTGAAGACTGCCGAGCACGCTGATTTAGGTACACTTACCCGTCCGCTTACTGATGGAGAGCGACTGATCATTCAGAACGAGGTGAACCGCATCTACGGAACGTTCACTAAGCGTGTGGCCGACGGACGTAAACGCACTCAGGTTTATGTGGACAGCATTGGTCAGGGTCGCGTATGGAGCGGACGTGAGGCTCTGAAAAATGGCCTGGTTGACCGTCTTGGAAATATCCAGGATGCGGTGAACTCAGCGGCTAAAATGGCGAAGGCTAAAAACTATAAGCTGGTAGAATACCCTGAGGTTAAAGACGGTTTCAATTCGCTCTTCAGCAGTAGTGAGGACAAGTTGAAAGAGCACTTTGCCAAACTTCAGCTAGGCGAAAGCTACAGCTACTACATGCAACTGAAGACGATACTCGAAGGAACAGGCGTACAGGCAAGAATGCCTTATAACATCGACATTCGATAAGCTGGATCTTTTCAGCTATCGTGGAAGCGGAGCAGGCCTGGCCTACTCCGCTTCTTTTTTGAACATGTTTTTGATTTTGCTTACGAAACCCTTTTCTTTTTTCTCTTTGCGCTCACCGCCGATGAGGTAGGCATAAGGCTTTAGCGGCTCGACATTGTCGCATATAATTTTGGCTATACCCAGGAGCGGGATCGCGAGTACCATTCCGGGAATTCCCCAAAGCATTTCGCCAAGTACCAGGACGATGATGGTGAACAAGGGATTGATGTTGACCTCCGCTCCTACCACCAGGGGCTCAATGATGTAGCTCTGAATGAACTGAACGACAAAATAAGTGGCGAGAACCCCCAGTACCATATTGCCGCCACCTCCCTGGGAGATCGCCATCAGTACGGTGAAGCCTGTACCTGTCAGATTCCCTACAAAAGGAACGATCTCCAGCAGGCCGCAGAGCACGGCGAAAAAGATGGCGCCTTCTATCCCCACAATGGAGAAGCCAATCCCGTACATCACCCAGAGCATGACGACCATCATGGAAAGGCCTGAAAGATATTGGAAAGCGACTTTCGCCGACTCGTTGATCACTCTTTCGGTACGCTGCATGTGCTCGACAGGAACCAGCATGAGGATGAACTTCTTCAAGCGGCTGCGGTAGAATACGAACAGAAATGTATAGACGGTAACGAGCACGAAATCCACAGCGAGGCCCATCAGGGTGGTGATCACACCGGCCATCTGATCTGTTGTGGCAGCTTGCTGTTTGTCGATGATTTCGCTTTGTTTCTGCCGGGAGATGCCGACCGTATTGCTGATATAGCCTTCGATCTTGTCGCGGAGGTTGCCCAGATGGTGCTGCATCTGCGAGAAGTCTTTGGCCAAATCCGACAGCTGCCAGGCGAAGATGAGCACGAGTCCCCCGATAACCGTCAGCAAGATCAGGATGCAGAGTGCGGCGGAGACACCGCGGTGGAGACCCTTCGACTCGATGCGCCGGCAAAAGGGCAGAATCAGTGTGGCAATAATCCCTCCGAAGCTAAGGGGGATGAGAAATTCGGCAGCGAAGAAAAGGCCTCCGAACAATAAAAAAAGAAATGCAAGAACCTTAATGGAGTCGGAAAGAGAAACGTGAGCCATGCGTGTGAGTAGATGGTGTTTATGTAGAACAGAAAACGCAGGCCAGGGTTTTGAATAGTCTTTGCGAACATATTTTCCTATTTTTGACCGATGGAAAACAAGCCCATATCGCGCATTCTGCGGCTGCTGGCTCAGCTGCAGGAACTTCACGGAGAAAACTCTTTTAAGACCAAAAGCATTGCCAATGCGGCCCTCGCCATCGGGAAGCTCCCGTTTGATGTGGCTTCAAGGAGCCTTGCGGAGTTATCTGCTGTTCAGGTGATCGGCAAGAGCGTTGCGGCGAAAGTGAGGGAGCTGGTGGAAACGGGTACCATGAAGGAGCTGGATACACTGCTGGAACAAACCCCTCCGGGGATAGTGGAAATCATGAGCATCAAGGGTCTTGGCCCCAAGAAGGTGCTGGTGATCTGGAAAGAGCTCGGCATTGAAAACACCGGAGAGCTGTTCTATGCCTGTAACGAGAACCGTCTGATTGAAGCGAAGGGCTTCGGACTGAAGACTCAGGAAGACATCAAAAAAGCAATTGAATTTAAGATGGCCAGCAATGGCCGCTTTCTATATGCCCATGTACAGGGCTTTGCCGCAGGCCTGATGGAGGAGCTGCGGAAGCTCGCCGGTACGGAACTGCTATCTTTCACGGGAGCGTTCAGGCGCAAGGCGGAGATCGTTGACGGTCTGGATATTCTGGTGGGTGCAGCGGTTTCGGAAGCTGTTCTTGCCTGGCTGGAAGCTTCGGAGGATCTCCAGGTGCTGGAACATACTGCCGGGAGTATTACGGCGGAAAATGGTTCAGGTGTAAAGATCTATATCCGTTTCTGCGAGCCGGAGGCTTATTTCAGGGAGCTGGTTTTGCAGACCGGAAGCACGGAACATCTGGAAGAGCTGTCGGCCCGCATAAAGGATTTGCCTGCGGCGGTGGAGTCGGAAGAAGCCTATTATCAGGCTGCAGGCCTGCCGTTTATTGAGCCGGAACTGCGTGAGGGGGTGTTTGAGTTCGGACTTGCAGAGCAGAACGCTTTACCTGAGTTGATCCGCTATGAGGACCTCCGGGGTACGCTGCATAACCACAGTACCTGGAGTGATGGGGCGAATACGCTGGAGGAGATGGCGCGGTTCTGCAAGGATGAGCTGAAGATTGAATACCTGGGCATCTGTGATCACTCGAAATCGGCGTTCTATGCGAAGGGCTTGAGTGAGGCACGTGTCCTGGCTCAGCATGCGGAGATTGATGCGCTGAATGCGCAGCTTGCTCCTTTTAAGATTTTCAAGGGCATCGAATCGGACATTCTGTTTGATGGATCGCTGGACTATCCCCTGGAGATCCTGGCGACTTTCGACTTCGTGGTAGCATCCATTCACTCGGTGTTTAAAATGTCGGAGGAGAAGGCGACGAGCCGACTGATTACGGCTATCGAAAACCCTTATACGACGATACTGGGGCATCCGACAGGACGCCTGCTACTGAGCAGAAGTGGTTACCCGGTCGACATCCGCAAGGTGATTGATGCCTGCGCGGCAAATGGGGTGGTCATTGAGATCAACGCGAACCCACTGCGACTGGATATTGACTGGCGCTGGCATCAGTATGCTATCGGGAAAGGCGTGATGCTCTCGGTCAATCCGGATGCACACAGCGTGCGGGGCTTCAGCGACATCCATTATGGCATTCTGGCCGCGCGCAAAGGTGGCGTAGCGAAGGAGAATTGCCTGAATGCTTTAAGCTTACATGACATCACTATGCTCTTTGAGGGCAGAAGATCAAAAATAAAAGGATGAAAATACTCATCATACGATTTAGTTCAATAGGTGACATTGTGCTGACCACTCCAGTAATCCGTTGCCTGAAAGAGCAGCTTGCGGGGGTTGAGGTACATTATATTACCAAGAAGGCATTTGAGAGCGTCTTGAAGTTCAACCCCTATATTGATAAGCTGCATCTGCTGGATGGGTCGATTGGGGAACAGATAGGCACGCTGAAGGCCGAGAAGTTCGACTTTGTGGTGGACCTCCATCATAATCTGCGGACTTTGCGCATCAAGCGTGCGCTGGGTGTACGCTCGGCATCTTTCGATAAGCTGAACATCGCCAAATTCCTGCTGGTCAACTTCATGATCAACCGGATGCCTGATGTGCATATCGTGGACCGTTATATGGAGACTGTAGCCTCGCTTGGGGTGAAAAACGATGGAAAGGGTCTGGACTACTTTCTGGGCGATGATTATTCGCTGGAGCAAATGCTCCCGGAAAGCCATCAGGATTATACAGGCTTTGTTATTGGTGCGCAGCATGCTACAAAAAGGCTTCCGCTGGAGAAGATCATCCGGATCTGCGAGCAGACAGATGGTCCGATTGTGTTGCTGGGCGGCAAGGAGGATAAGACCGTTGGAGATGAAGTAGTCAGGGCTGCTGGTCCGCGGGTGTTAAACTGCTGCGGCAGTTTCGCGCTGAACGAGTCGGCTTTTCTGGTGAAGATGGCCCGGAAGATCATCAGTCACGACACGGGTCTGATGCATATTGCGGCTGCTTTTAAGAAGAAGATTGTGTCTGTATGGGGGAATACGGTGCCTGAGTTCGGCATGTATCCTTATCAGGCGGAGGAACACTTTGTGGCGGAGGTAAAGGGACTCCCCTGTCGCCCCTGCTCGAAGATCGGGCATAAAAAGTGCCCCCGTGGTCATTTCAAGTGCATGAATAATCAGGACGACAGAAAAATTGCGTCTGTTTTAAACAATTGGTAAGGGATATCCATTAATACGGTGACGGAACACCGGCATCTGCCAGTGCTATACATACATGAAAAAACTGCTGATTATACGCCATGCTAAATCTGACTGGAGCATGCCGGGACTGACTGACTTTGATCGTACACTGAATTCCCGCGGCTTGCGGAATGCTCCGGAGATGGCCATCCGCTTAAAAGAACGAGGTCTGATTCCGGAGGCCGTGGTAGCGAGTCCCGCTGTACGCGCCAGGACAACAGCTGAAATATTTTGTACCGCGTGGGATTATGCAGTCTCTGATATTCTGTTCAAAGACGAGATCTATGAGGCCTCTCCTTCTGCGCTGTTGCGTGTAATCAATGAGCTCGACGACCGCTATGACTCGGTCGCGCTTTTTGGGCACAACCCCGGTTTAACGGAGATCATCGTGGATTTGTGTAACAGCGATCTCTATAATCTGCCCACCTGCGGTGTGGTACAGATTGCCTTTCCTTTTGAGAGCTGGGCCATGGTAAGCAGGCAAACGGGCGAGCAGCTGTTGTTTGACTATCCGAAGAACGAGGAACCTGAGTTTTAGCGCAGACGGTACCTTTTGCCTGGCAGGGCAATAATGAGATCCTGCATTTCCATATTCAGAAGAAGCATCGTGAGCTTGGTTTGTGGTATTTCAACGGCTGCCTGGAGCTGGTCGAATGAGGAGGACCCGTATTCGTGCAGGTATTCTGCAATGGCTTTTTCTTCTCCGTAAAGGCTCAGCGGAAGGCTCAGCTGGGCATCTGCCTGTTGGTTGCCAGCCGCCGGGTTCCAATCAAGCAGGTACTCAATATCTTTGACTCCGGTAACCAGATGTGCCCTGTTGGACTTGATCAGGAAGTTGCAGCCTGCTGAATAGCTGTCGTTAACGCGACCGGGGAAAGCCATGACATCGCGATCATAAGAGTTGGCGATTTCGGCGGTAATGAGGGCCCCTCCTTTCAGTCCCGCTTCCACAACGATCGTGGCATCAGCCAGTCCGGCTACAATGCGGTTCCTCTTAGGGAAGTTCTCTTTATCAGGTTTGGTCTGGGATGGAAACTCGGTAAGGAGTCCGCCCGTACTGAGCATGCTCTCTGCTATGGCGCGATGCTGAGCGGGATAAATGCGGTCGAGCCCATGCCCTACTACACCCACTGTGGGTACTCCCGATTTGATGCAAGCCTTATGGGCGGCGACGTCGATTCCGTAGGCGAGTCCGCTGACCACCAGCACCTGCTGTGCTTTCAAGCCTTCTACAAGCTGCTGAGTGAGATCCCTGCCGTATTCTGTTGCATTGCGCGTGCCTACGATGCTGATGATCTTGTCGCTGTTGAGATCAGCCTCCCCCTTGTAGTACAGGAGAACGGGAGCATCATGGCATTGACGCAGTCGCTCAGGATACTCCGGAGAGTTGTAGAAAAGCGTTTTGATCTTGTAGCGTTCAACGAATTGAAGTTCGTCTTCTGCACGCTGCATGAAGGTTCTGGCTAAGATGGCTTCGGCGGTTTTGGGACCTATTCCGGGGACTTGCAGCAGGTCTCTGCGGGAAGCGTTGAAGATGCCTGGGGCGTCACGGAAATGCTCGATGAGAAGTCGGGAAGTAACGACCCCAACACCCGGAATGAGCGTTAGGGCTATTTCGTATAAAGAGGACATAAGGCTTTATTGGGCCTTGAAAGATACTACAAATTTGGTGTCAAAAAAGTCTTCTTCAAAGAATTTTGAAAGGGGTGTAAGCGTAACATCTTTCAGCTTTGATTCGGCAATTTCCTGCTCCAGATCGCCTCCTTTCAGGTACAAAACGCCGTTTGGAAGTGTATTGAGCGACTCCTTCTCGAACTTGCCTTTTACCCAGGGATAAAAGTCTTTCAACTGGGTTACGGCACGGGAAACCACAAAGTGGAATTTCTCATCGATCTGCTCGGCACGTGCATGTGTAGCCTGCAGATTCGTTAATCCGATAGCCGAGGATACTTCTTTCACTACTTTGATCTTTTTCCCGATCGAGTCGACCAGATGGAAGGAAGTTTCGGGGAAAAGTATCGCCAGCGGGACTCCGGGAAAGCCGCCTCCGGTGCCCACATCCAGCACCTTCTCGCCGGGCAGGAAGGAGATCACTTTGGCAATACCAAGGGAGTGCAGGATATGGCGAAGGTACAGGCTCTCAATGTCTTTACGGGAAATTACATTGATTTGTGCGTTCCACGTGGCATATAAACTTTCCAGCTGTGCAAACTGGTGTTTCTGTTCTTCGCTGATGTGGGGAAAGTAGTGTGTAATTAGTTCAGAAGTCACTTGAAGGATTTTTTTTCCGGCGATTCAGTACGTTGGCCAGGAGATCTCTTGCTCTGAACAGCTGTGCTTTGACAGTGCCCAGGGGAAGATCAAGCTGGGTAGAGATCTCTTCATAAGACATCTCTTCGAAATACCGGAGATTGATTAAAATTTTGTATCGGTTGGGCAGCTTATCGATGATGAGCTGCAGGGTTTCTTTTTGCTGTTTTTTGATGGATTTCTCTTCAGGGTTCAGCACATCTGACCTTACATCAAAAGTACGCTCCTCCCCTTCTTTGTCCTCCATCGCGTTCATGGAAACCACATTAAGTCGCTTTTTACGGATAAAATCAATGCAGTTATTGGTAGCAATACGAAAGAGCCAGGTACTGAAGGTGAAGTCGGGCTTGTACTTTTCGATGTTCTCAAAGGCCTTTCCGAAGGTTTCGATCGTCAGGTCGTTGGCGTCGTCGCGGTTGTTTACCATCTTCAGGGTCATGAAGAAGATCGAATCACGGTAACGCTGCATCAGTTCAGCATAGGCTTTCTGATCGCCACCTCTGGCGCGCTGAACCTGATTGAAATCGTTCACAGCGTTTATTGAAAAATTCGGGTTTACTTCCATTGCACCTTCTTCCTGAATGTTGCCACTATTGCCAGTACACATATAAAGATATTAAAAAACAAATCCAATACCGGGAACCACCATATCACATTTTTGCAATTTAATTTCCTCATGGCCGGTGTGTAGACGATGAGTTGCAGGGTGAGACGGATGAGGTATACTGCCGGTACGATCCACCATTGAGCATGTAGCGCAATCATAATGCCAAGGAGCACATAAAAAAGCACCGCAGTGCCCGTTTGAAGTGAAAGGACGCGTTTATCGCTGCCCTTATACGCTTTACCTGCCCCCATGTGACGAACCTTCTGGCGCCATAAAGCGGCCCAGCTTTTCTTGGGTTCAGACCAGACATGGCTATCGGGATGGATCTGGATCCGGGTGTTCTCAGGTGTTGCATTTTCATTCACAAAGAGATCGTCATCACCAGACAGGATGTGCATGTGTGAAGCAAAGCCCTTTGACTGGAAAAAAAGCGACCTGGTATAGCTAAGGTTGCGCCCAACGCCCATGTATGGGTTGCCTGCAAGGGCGAACGTCAGGTAGTTAAGGGCGGTGCTGAATGATTCGTAGCGGATGAAGGCATTCAGAAATCCCCTTCCGCGCTCATAGGGTGAGTAGCCCAGCACGATGGACGTTCCGGGGGTATACTGCTCCTGCATGCGCCGGATCCAGTTGACAGAAGCGGGACGGCAGTCGGCATCTGTAAAGAGCAGATGCTCATTTTTTGCGGCCTTCACCCCGATAGTGACGGCGAATTTCTTGCCGTGTTTAAAGCGCTCATGTTCGGTCAGGGTGACGACTTTCAGATGGGGATAGCGGGACGAAAAACCACGCAGGAGAAGTTCAGAGTCGTCGGACGAACAGTCGTTTACCACCACCACTTCGTAGTCAGGATAGTCCTGCTCCAGGATGAGACTCAAGTTCTTTTCCAGGTTCTTCTCTTCGTTCCGGGCACAGATAATGACGGATACGGGGCGGGTAATTTCCTCGGCCGGCTCCATGATCTTGTAGACTCCCAAGCGGCCGTGCACGATGGTAATAAAGTATAGCTGAATGATGAGGACTACCTGGAGTAGAATAAAAACAGGTACAAAGATATAATCTGCCAAGGCGCGCGTTCGTTTATAGGTTGCAAAGTTAAAAGTAAAGTTGGAACCTCAATCAATTTCTTACCTTTGCACGTTAAATGAAATTTAAATTAGAGGCTAAAGATCAGCATTCACAGGCAAGGGCCGGTGAGATCACGACCGATCACGGTAATATAAAAACACCTATTTTCATGCCTGTGGGTACCGCAGGGACGGTTAAAGCCGTTCATCAGCGAGAGCTCAGAGACGATATCAAAGCTCAGATCATCCTGGGAAATACCTACCATTTGTACCTCAGACCGGGGCTTGAAACGTTGGAGAAGGCAGGCGGACTGCATAAATTCAATGGCTGGGAGCGCCCGATCCTGACGGATAGCGGTGGTTATCAGGTTTATTCCCTGTCTGACGTACGTAAAATTAAGGAAGAGGGGGTGACATTCCGCTCCCATATTGATGGCTCGAAGCATCTGTTCACACCTGAAGCCGCTATGGACATTCAGCGGGTGATCGGCGGGGATATCATCATGGCCTTCGACGAGTGTACGCCTTACCCATGCGACTATAATTATGCGAAGCGCTCGATTGAGATGACGCACAGGTGGCTGAAACGCTGCTGTGACCGATTCGACTCAACAGAACCTAAATACGGCTATTCGCAGACCTTATTCCCTATTGTTCAGGGATCTGTGTACAAGGATCTCCGTGTACGTTCAGCTGAGGCTATCGCTTCCTTTGAGCGCGAAGGAAATGCAATAGGCGGCCTTTCTGTAGGAGAACCGGCGGAAGAAATGTATGCAATGACGGAGCTGGTGTGCAATATTTTGCCTCAGGAAAAACCTCGTTACCTGATGGGTGTTGGTACTCCGGTGAATATCCTGGAAAACATCGCCCTTGGTGTGGATATGTTTGACTGTGTGATGCCTACCCGGAACGCCCGGAACGGCATGCTTTTCACAAAGAATGGTATCATCAACATGCGTAATGAGAAGTGGAAGAACGATTTCTCGCCTATTGAGGCAGACAGCGATCTTTTTGCCGATCAGGTTTATACAAAAGCCTATCTCCGCCACCTGATTTCTTCTAAAGAGATCCTGGGAGCCCAGATAGCCACCTTGCATAACCTCCATTTCTATATCTGGCTGGTGGGCGAGGCTCGTGAAAAGATTATTTCAGGCGAGTTTTACGACTGGAAAAAGAAGATGGTTGTACAGTTAGCTCAACGTTTGTAGTACGAAATGAACAGATTCATCAAGATCATTGATTGGTATATTATCAAGAAGTACCTGGGTACGTTTTTATTTACCTGTGCTATCTTCACGGTAGTGATCGTGATCTTTGATGTGTCGGAAAAGCTGGACGATTTCCTGAAGCGGAATGCGCCTTTGTCGGAGATCATCTTCGAATATTACGCCGGCTTTGTGCCCTTCTATCTGAACTTCCTCTGGCCGCTGATTAACTTTATCGCGGTGATATTCTTCACGGCGAAGATGGCTGATCAGACAGAGATCGTGCCGATTCTGAGCGGCGGTGTGAGCTTTAAAAGGTTCCTTTGGCCGTACTTCCTATCCTCGTTCATCCTGTTCTCGATAAGCCTTTTTGCCAACCTTCTTGTCATCCCGCACACGAATAAGCTGATGATAAGATTTGAGAATATTTACATCAAACCGGCGAACAACGAGTCGAAGTCGGAGACGCATATGCAGATCGACAAGAACACGCTGGTCTTCATCAAAAACTTCGATAATGTGCAGAAAGTAGGCTATACCTTCATTCTGGAGAAGTTCAAGGGAGATGAGCTGGTGGAGAAGATGATGGCCGACCGGATTGTATGGGATTCAGTGAAGTCTAAATGGAGTATCGAGAACTATACGGTGCGCGAGATCAAGGGATTAAAAGAGACCATGACCTCCGGCCTGAAAAAGGATACCACTCTGGATATGAGACCGGTAGACTTCGTTGTTTACGATAATATCTATTCGGCCATGGCCACTTCAGAACTCGATAACCGGATCGAAAAAGAGAAGATCCGCGGAACCGGAGTCATGCAGCTGCTGCAACTGGAGAAGTACAAACGCTATGTGAACCCGCTTGCAGCCTTCGTTTTAACCCTCATGGGAGTCTCTCTGTCGTCACGTAAGGTACGTGGCGGTATCGGATTGCCTCTGGGGATTGGAATCTTCCTGAGCTTTACCTATATCCTCTTTATACAATTCTCCACTATGTTCTCCCTGAAGGGCGGACTCCCTCCCCTTGTTGCAGTCTTTATACCGAACATCCTTTTCGGTGCCCTGGGTGTTTATCTCATGATTAAGGCACCTAAATAAACACATGTCATTTTCTTCTCGTAATCGTAATCTTTTAATCCTTCACGGAACGGTATTGGTGTGGGGTTTTACCGGCATTCTCGGCTCCCTGATCAGCATCCCCAGCGTACCTCTGGTATGGTACCGCGTGCTCATTGCCTTCATCACTTTGTATGTCTATTTCAAGGCAACGAAGACCTCTCTTGCGCTGCCCAGGGAGGCGCTTATCAAGCTGTTTTTAACAGGTGCTCTGGTGGGCGGTCACTGGATATTATTCTTCCAGTCTATCAAGAGTTCGACCATTTCTGTGGGCCTGGTTTGCCTGTCTTCCCTGACCCTTTTTACGGCGATTTTAGAGCCTCTGATCGGGCGTAAAAAAATCTCCGGACTGGAGATCTTAACGGGTGTTTTTATCATCTGTGGAATCGTCATGATCTTCAAATTTGAGAGCCAGTACACGCTTGGAATTTCCCTCGGATTAGGCAGTGCATTTCTGGCCAGTTTGTTCTCGATTATCAACTCCAGACAGGTACAAAAACACCCTGCGAGTCTGATCAGTTTCTACGAAATGATCGGTGCTTTTATCTGGCTTTCGATCTATATGTTTGCAACCGGAGGCTTTGATTCGGGACTTAAACTCGTAGCTTCCGACTTCATTTATCTGATGCTTTTAGGTACTGTCTGCACCTCTCTGGCCTATGTGGCTGGGGTCTCTGTAATGCGGGAATTATCCGCTTTCCGCGTAGCCCTGATCACCAATCTGGAGCCTGTCTACGGCATCGTTCTGGCCTTCATTTTCTTTGGGAGCCGGGAGCACATGACACTGGGATTCTATGCCGGAGCAACCATGATTATGGGAGCTATATTTCTCTACCCCTATCTGCGAAATAAGATCGAGAAGCGCCGCTTAGAGAAGACCATACCACTGGTATAAGCTCGTAAATAAATACACTATGAAGGCCCGTTTCGACGGGCCTTTTTTGTTGGATATCTTTTCTAAACGGGGGTTTGAACGCTGGGATGATAGAAGACTATTCCGATTCAGGCCGCCTTTGCAATTGATCAACCTCTTTGGAAGGCTAGGAGCCTGGGTCACTCTGGAAAGCGAATCTGCGTCTTCGGGCAGCAGTAAGATCGCACGTGAGCGCCAATATGTCACCTACCACTAAACACCTCCTCCGGGCTTATTGCTCTCTTTTCTCTCCAGTTGATCTTCTGTGGTCCCTTGAACCCAGGATGAATACGTCCACTTACCAGATCATTAAAGAGCGCCCAGAGAGAGCGCTCAGTTCTTTCGTGCTCCCTTCAGAACGCAAACTGCGTCGAGTAAAACACAAGGAAAGTTGCGGAATCTTAAGGGCCATTGCTCTCCCGAGACCCCACCTGATGCATCGCGAGACCGACCGTATGGCATGGGCTAAAATCTGTTACAAGGACCCAAGCTGGAGCGAATAGGAGAGGGCTGAAGGAGCATCATTAAGATTAGAGTAAATTCGGCGGAATTGTAGAAAATAATGCGTAAATTGAGTTCATATTAGAATTTATCGGGCGATAATGTATTACAATAATACCATGATATTGAGTTACTTTACCACACCTGATTAATTTAAATATTTATATAATAATTTGATATTCAGGAGATTTAAACTAAAATATTTAGCAAGTGCCAAAAACAAGCCCTTTTTTTACGTATATAAGTATAAATATCACCTTAATTCTCATTTTGTACTCAAGTATTTGTTCAGATTCATTATTTGCTCAGGTTTACAGCTCAGACCAGAACCCACCTTCCCTGCGCTGGCGACAGATTAACACAAAAAACTTTCAGCTGATCTACCCCTTAGAGCTCGAGCAGGAGGCTCAGCGAATCACCTCAGTCCTTGAATCTATCGTCACCCGTGAGCGCCGGAGCATCCAGGTGAAGCCTAAGAAAATCTCTATCATTCTGCAGAACCAGGGTGTCACCTCCAATGGCTTTGTGGAGCTCGCTCCACGTCGGTCGGAGTTCTACACCACCCCTTCTCAGAGCTTCGACTTTCAGAGCTGGCTGAACAGCCTGGCTATACACGAGATGCGCCACGTGGTTCAGTTTGACAAACTGACAGGCCGCCTTAATGCCCCTTTCTTTGAGCAATTGGCCCTGGCGGTATTTGGGATTACATTACCGCCCTGGTTCTTCGAGGGAGACGCTGTGGTAACAGAAACCGCACTCACCGATGCAGGCCGGGGACGGATTCCGGAATGGAGCATTGCCTTAAGAGCAAATACACTAAGTAACCGGAAGTTCTCCTACTCCAAGAACTACCTGGGCTCGGTTAAAGACTTCACTCCCGGCTACTACCAGCTTGGCTTTTTCATGACCAGCAAGCTGAGGAAAGATTATGGCAAGGACGTTATGGAGCAGCTGTTTTCCCGGATGACCTCGCAGCCTTTCAGACCCTATAATCTGAGCAACTCGGTGAAGAAACTGACGGGCATGAGCACCCGTCAACTGCATGACTCGACCATCAGTGAACTGCGTCGTTTATGGCAGAACCAGGTGGACCTTTCGGAGGCTCATGACTACCCTTCCCTGAACAAGAGGAGGAACACCATTCCCGAAAATTACCTGATGCCGCAGACTCTTCCGAACGGCGATATCCTCGCCATGAAACAGAGCAAGGCAAGCACCCCACGCATCGTCCGGATCGATGGTTCCGGAAGAGAAAAAAAGGTGGTTGAGATAGGCTATCAGGAGCTCCCCTGGTTCAGTTATGGAGGGGGTAAAATCACCTGGGATGAGCACCGTTTTGAAGGCCGATTTCATCAGCGGTCATACAACGTCATCAACGTGTTCGACACCCTGACCCGAAGGTCCCGGCAGATTACAAAAAAGACCCGGCTCTTCGCTCCTTCCCTCTCTCCTGACGGCAACAAAATACTGGCGGTTTCTATCTCCTATTCCAATGAGATTTCCCTTGTGGAAATCGACGCAAGAAGCGGCAGAGAGCTGAGACAATTTAAGTCGCCGAACAACGATATGCTGCAGATGCCGGCCTACCGGCCGGACGCTGAAAAGGCAGTCGTTGTAGCCGTAAATGATTCGGGAAAAACGCTCCTGGAACTGGACCTTCAGTCGGGGAACTTTGCCCCTCTCCTACCCTACCAGAAGCAGGAAATATTAAGACCGGTGTACGCGGAAGGCTCGATTTTCTTCAAGGCTCATTACAACGGCATCGACAATCTGTATCGTCTTGATCTGTCGGACAGGAGAATTTTCCAGGTAAGCTCAGCAAAACTGGGCGCGTTTAATCCCTTCTACGACACGATCTCCGAAAAAATGACCTTCAATACGTACACGCGTCTTGGATACGATATAGCCGCTCTAAATGCGGATTCTTTAGCAGGCGTACCTTTGGAGAACATCGGCAACCATTTTGTTGATTACGGAAAAGCTGCCTACGAGCAGGAAGGAGGACGCAGTTTATTATACGATATTATCTACAAGACTTATCCATCGACAAGGTATAAAGAGTGGCAAAACCTCTTCAATTTCCATAGTGTGATTCCGACGCTGGAGGACAATCCATTCTTTAACGACAGCAACTTCGGACTGGAAATTCAATCCGACAATCTGCTCAACACGATGAGCTTTTACACAGGTTATCAATTCAACAATGCACTAAGGAAAAGCGAGTATTCGGCAGGCTTCGCTTACAAGCGCTTCTTCCCGATTCTAAGCGTTCATTATATCAACCGGCCGCGCCTGATTTATCGCCGGGCGGTCAGCAATAATGTGACCACCTACACACCTGTGACCTGGCGGGAAAATGAGGTGAAGGCGGAGGTGAGCGTGCCGCTGAGCTTTAACCGTTTTAACCACACCTATGGTGTAACGTTCAAGACTGGTACGAGCCTGACGAACCGTTATGATTTTGAGAACAGGATGCCATCACTTCTTAGCAGGCTCGACTTCCCGATGCACTACCAGCTGGCACTTTCGCACAACAGCAGAAGAAGTGCGCGGGACCTTGTACCCCGATGGGGACAGAACGTCACCCTCACCTACCGGCACTTTCCATTTGAAGATCGCGTAGAAGGTCAGCTCTTCGTTTTCCGGAGCACCTTGTATTTCCCGGGCCTTCTGCGAAACCATTCCTTTGCAGCGAGCTTCAACTTCCAGGACGGAGAGGGTAATTACCAAAATTCTGTAGACATCCCCCGGGTATCGGGATACAGCTTCCTGAAACCGCTTGGCAACACGCACAACACACTGCTGCTGAATTATCGAATGCCTGTATTCTATCCCGACTGGGAGCTTGGCCCGCTTGCCTATATCAAAAGGGTAAAACTAGGACTGTTTGCCGATTTCGAGAACGTCGGCCAGGGGAGAACCTTTTCTCCGCGGTCCTTTGGCGCGGAGCTTCGCGGCGATATGAACCTGCTCCGTTTTTATCTTCCGAACTTTGATATTGGCGGAAAAGTCGTATTTTTAAATGAGAAACCCAGTCGGAAGCCGATCTTCGAGACTATTGCAACCTATAGCTTCTAATTATGAGAATAAAAACATTCTTCATCATCCTGATCACTGCCCTGGTGACCATTGTTCTGATGAACAATACAGAAGAAATAGACATGTGGCTGTTCGGCACGACCCGCATATCGAAACTCATCATCCTGGCAGTGGTATTTGTACTTGGCTTCATAGTAGGAGCTCTGGTCATGCGTCCGCGAAAGAAGAAAGTACTGGAAGAGGATGAAGACGAGTATCCTGAAGAGGATGCACAGAATCTTCCCGTCAATACCTACAAGACCAAGCTGAGCGACGAAGACCGCGATTATATCAGCTAAGCATTCTTATATTGCATTTAACCGGGCAAAGGCCTACCTTTGCAACAGCTTTGGTTCCCTGTCCATTGACAGAGATTAAAAGGGAATCTGGTGTAAATCCAGAACTGTCCCGCAGCTGTAAGCTCCTTAATCCAATGCCCCCTCAGTCACTGTAAGCATAGCGAACGGGAAGACAGGCAAAGGAGGAGCAAGTCAGAAGACCTGCCGTAGCATAATGATTCATAGCTTTCGTGGATTGAGGCTGGAATGAGATCTAACTGTTTGGCTATATTTCATTCTGCACTCCACTGCAATCAACGTGCAAGATGACGACAACAATAGCCGGACCTGCTCCGCCAAAGTCTTTTCTCAAATTCCTGCTGACGCTGGTTATCCTGTACAGTTGGGGAGATACCTATGCTCAGGAGAAAAGAGGAACAGGATCAACTGTCGTTCATACCGATACCCTTCACCAGGTTCAGATTAATGCGCGCTTTCTCGTAGCCCCTGAAAAATCAGCAGTACCACATCAAAGTTTAAAGGGCGAGCAACTCGAAAGGTTGAACAGCCTGAACGTTGCCGATGCACTGAGGTTCTTTTCGGGACTGCAGGTAAAAGACTATGGAGGCATTGGGGGGTTGAAAACAGTCGACGTGAGAAGCATGGGATCAAGCCATACTTCAGTATTCTACGACGGCGTGCAATTGGGCAATGCGATGAACGGACAGACAGACCTGAGTAAGTTTTCTCTGGACAACCTCGACGAGCTTCATTTATATACTTTCCAGAAGAGTGACATTTTTCAACCGGCCAGAGCATTTGCCGCCGGCAGTTCACTATACCTGGAGTCGAAGGTCCCAAGCTTTCGCGAGGGAAAACAGACGAATGCAGGTGTACGATTCCGGACAGGCTCATTTGGATTGATCAACCCTTCCGCTGTGTTGCAGCAAAAGATTTCAAAGAATATTTCAGCAAGTTTGAATGCCGAATGGCAGCAGTCGGACGGGGACTACAAGTTCAGGTATACCAATGGCGTTTATGACACCACGGCCGTTCGGCAGAATGGCGATATGGATGCACTACGCCTGGAGGCAGGATTTTATGGCATGACTCGCGACAGCAGCCAATGGACACTGAAAGGCTACCATTACCGCTCGGAACGTGGACTCCCCCGGGCCATTGTCAGCAATAATTTCGAGTCAGATGACCGACTATGGGACAGGAACAGCTTCGTACAAGCTTCATGGAAGTCGCCCCTAAACCGTCGGTTCCAGAGCATGGCAAACGCCAAGTATGCCTATGACTATACCCGATACCTGGATCCGGACCACTACAAAATGGAAGGCCCGCTGGACAACCACTACCGCCAGAAGGAGCTTTACCTTTCCCTGGCGAACAAATACCGTCTTAACCAATATTGGAACGTGGGCCTATCGGCAGACTGGATCCACAACAAGCTGGACGCAGACCTCGAATTCTTCGCCTATCCCACTCGCAATACGAAGCTGGTAGCAGCTTCGTCGTCGCTGGATCTAAAAACATTCCATCTTCAGGCAAGCTTATTAGGTACATATGTATCCGAAACAGTGGAGGCATACGAGTCGGCCAGCAATTTCCACCGATACAACCCGGCGATCAGCGCTTCCTGGCAGCCGTTCAGGAAACAGCCACTGCTGATCAATGCCTTCTATAAGGAGACCTTCAGGATGCCCACTTTCAACGATCTGTATTATAGCATGATCGGCAACACAGCACTACAGCCGGAACGTGTCGCGCAATACAATGCAGGATTAGCTTATCAGCAAAACCTGCAGGGACAAATCTGGAAGAGTGTGTCTGTTCAGGCGAATGCCTATTACAATCACGTAAAGGATAAGATTGTGGCTATACCCGCTGAGAACTTGTTCCGGTGGACCATGGTCAACCTGGGAGAAGTGGATATCAGAGGCGTGGAGAGCAATGTTCGCTCCGATCTTCAGCTATCCAACGCACTGATGCTGCACCTGGGATTAAATTATACTTACCAAAGGGCTGTGGATGTGACTTCCGGGGCGTCGAACTACAATCATCAGATCCCCTATACCCCGCTTCACAGCGGCTCATTGACCCTCGGAGCAGACTACAGGAAATTAACGCTGAACTACAGCTACGTATATTGTGGGGAGCGGTACAGCCAGAAGACAAATATTCCTGTTAACTATATTGAACCCTGGTACACGCATGACATCTCGTGTGCGCAGATTCTTGAGGTATCAGGAAGGAAATTCAAGATCGGCGGAGAGCTGAACAACATCTTCAACCAGTACCGCGACATTGTACTGAACTTCCCGATGCCGGGTCGTTCTTTCCGATTTACCTTTAGCACTAACATCTGACATGAAAAAAACACTATATAGCCTGGGTCTCCTGCTGCTTACTCTAACGGCATGCAGAAAAGATGCAGCAGTTGTGCCTGAAGAGGTCGAGCAGGTAAGCTCTCCTTCTGATGCGACGAGCTTCTTCCTGCTCAATGAAGGCAATATGAACATGAACAAAGCTTCGCTTGACCGTTTCGATGCTGCTACAGGAGCTTACCGGCGCAATATTTTTGAGGCAAGCAATCCGGATGTAATCAGAGGTCTGGGGGATGTAGGAAATGACATCAAAGCTTATGGCAGCAAGCTATACGTGGTGGTCAACATATCCAACAAAGTGGAGGTGCTCGACCTTCGCACCGCCCGGAGGATCAGCAAAATCGATATTCCCAACTGCCGCTACGTTTCATTTGATGCCGGCAAGGCTTATGTAAGTTCATACGAAGGAGCCGTGGGGAACACCAATAAGGCCGAAGGGTCTATCGTCAGGATTGATACCGCAACCCTGAGTATTGAAGCGCGGACAAAGGTGGGCAGACAGCCTGAGGAGATCGCCATTGTTGGGAGAAAGCTTTATGTAGCTAATTCCGGAGGCTACAATCCGACCAATTACGAAAGAAGCGTGTCTGTTGTCGACCTCAACAGCTTTCAGGAAATTAAGCGCATTGATGTAGCGGATAACCTGCACCGGGTGCGGGCTGATCAGTATGGGGATGTCTATGTGAGTTCCAGGGGAGACTATTATGGAACACCTTCTAACCTCTTCGTCATCGACACCCGCACAGATCAGGTGAAGAAGGTCTTTGATGTATCAACCAGCAACATCTGGATAGACGGCGATCTGGGCTATGTTTACAGCCTCGAGTGGGACTATACCAAACAACGCAACACAGTCAATTACTCGATTATCAATGTGCGCGATGAGACGCTGGTTGAGGGCAGTTTCATCAAGGACGGAACCGAAAAGAATATTACCAAACCTTTCGGGATCGCGGTCGACCCAAAGACAAAGGACATATACGTGAGTGACGCGAAGGACTACCTGAGTCCCGGCACCTTATACTGCTTCGACAAGAACGGCATTAAAAAATGGTCGGTAATAACCGGAGATATCCCTGCTCACATCGCCTTCATCGGCATGAACAAATAAAAGTCCTTCCGGCACCAGCGATTTTTAAGACAACGAAAATGAAAAACAACAAATATACTGCACTCTTCATCTGCCTGGCAGCAGCGCTCGTTTCATGCAAAAAGAACGACGAGCCTGCCGGTACCAGCCGATACGTCCATACAGTACTCGAATACAAGCCCGCTCCGGGACAGTTCATTAACGAGCAGAACGCAGGGACCCCACAGGCGGCACAGGCTTTGATTGGCGGCACCTCCTCTCTCCTGTCTCTCGGATCTTTCGGCGGTTATGTGATTGTCGGCTTTGACCACTCCATCGAGAATGCTGAAGGAGCAGATATCGGTATTTACGGAAATCCGAATACAGGTGCCGGAACAGAATGGTCTGAGCCGGGGATTGTTTTCGTCATGGAAGATAAGAACGGCAACGGGCTTCCCGATGACGGGGAGTGGTATGAGCTGGCGGGGAGTGAACATACGAACCCGGCAACCATAAAAAACTATCGCATCACCTATTACAATCCGAAGAACAAAACCGATGACCTGACCTGGAAGGACAGCCGCGGAAAACAGGGAAGAGTTCTCCGTAATACTTTTCATCCGCAGGAGTACTATCCTTTGTGGCTCCCTGATCAGGATTCAGTAAGCTTCACCGGAACGCTCCTACCCCCTTCGCTGCGCTCAGAAGGACTCAATACCAATCCACCGTTTGCCTGGGGCTATGCGGACAGCGGTTCAGAGGAGTTCCTGGGATTCAGATCTGAATACGGACGCGGCTATAACGCTTTCGATATATCATGGGCGATAGATAAGACGGGCAAGCGTGTGGACCTGAAGCGTGTGGACTTTGTACGTATCATGACCGCACAGAATAGTAACGGAAGCACCGGAAGCGAAGCAGATGGAGGCAGACAGGTGGGCGAGATCTCCACCGAGGTATCCGGCGTAGTGGACCTTCACATACCTAACAACGAATAATAAAACCAGCAATATGACAAACAACTACTTAAAAAAACTAGCCTTTGCAGTGGCTCTACTCGTGGTAGGCCTGTCTGCATGCAAGAAAGACTCCCTGGAAACGAGCTCTAATCCGGAAACCGCCGGCGTATACCTTTTGTACGAGGGGAGCTATGGAGCGAACAACAGCGGCATTGACTATTACGATCTTAAGACCGGAATAGTCACCCACGACTATTTCAATAAGGTGAATAATCATAGCCTGGGGGAAACCGCCAATCAACTAAAACAATATGGTAATAAGATCTACTGTATTGTTTCGGGATCTACGAACGGCAACAATTCTTATCTGGAGGTTCTTGATCCTTCCAATTTGAAGTCCCTTAGAAGAATTCCTTTTCATAAAGATAAGGATACTTACCTCCCGAGGGCTATTGCTTTTTCTGGAAGCAAGGCTTACGTAGCTTGCCAGGATGGCTATATCAGAAGGATTGACACGGCATCACTGACTATAGACAAAGAACTGAAGGCTGGAGGCACACTCGAGGGCATCGCGATCGCGAATCAGAAGATCTATGCTTCCAATTCGGACTGGTTCTGGGCCGGAAAAGGGTCCACCCTGTCAGTCGTCGACTTGAAAAACTTCAGCAAGTTGAAGGAGATCGAAGTCGGCTCTAACCCCACAAGTGTAGAGGTAGCGCCCGATGGCAACCTGTTTGTTACGGCGCCGGGTATCGGCGGTGGAACGCCCATATTTAAGAAGGTTGATACCCGCACAGACGTGGTGACCTCTGCTCAGAAGTTCGAAACCACTCTTTTTGCTGTGGGAGAAAAAACGGGTTATGCAGCGATAGGGCCGTATGGATCAACCCAGGTCAAGGTATTCAACCTGAGCACCGGCGAACAGGGAAGTAATTTCATCACCGATAACACGGGCATAACGAATGCTAAAGGCATAACAGTCAATTCGCTTAATGGCGACGTTCTGATATCTGATTCGGGCTCCTATCTTGCTACTGAAGGCATGGCTTATTGCTTCAAGTCTGATGGAACGCTATCCTACAAATTTAAGACCGGACAAGGTCCTCAGTATGCGGTGTTTGTTTATAAATAAGCTTTAACTAAATCCCTTTAGATCTGCTTCTTTGCTTATCAGGCATTTAGAAAGCCTGTTGTCTGATGGAGCGACAGCCGGAAGGTCAAACTAAAATGCATTATCATTCCCGGGACTTACTGAGGAGTGGTCAAAAAAAGAGTCGGCTGACGAAATTCGTCAGCCGACTCTTTTTTATTACCGCCGAAGTATCCAGGTCAATGCCCATTGCCGGGATACCGGTGCTTGTCTTAATTATCTTAAAGCTGATACTTGAACTTACGTCCTTGCTTGGCGCCCTGAATCCTTCCTGCCTTGTGTAAAGACGAGAGTTTAACCATAACAGCCTTCAGCAGTTTCTCAGGATCTTTCTCCGGTTCCATCTCCTGAAGCTTAGCGATGATGTCTGTGTTGAACAGGGGCCCATTATTAGCCAGGATGTAGGCAATCTTGCCATCGAGCTTCAAATTGGAAGAATACTCTTCCGGCGCGACTAGCGCCTTTGCAGAATTGCTCTTGCTTGCTTTGCTTGCGCGGCCCGCCTTAGCAGGGCGGACAAGTTCTTCAGTCATACGTTCTTCAGCCTCATCTATAGAGCTGCCGGTAAAGACATCTAATGCTGACTGAGCTTTCTTAAGTTCGTTCTGTAATTTAGTGATTCTTTCTTTCAGGAAGCTGATTACATCCTGTTCTGTCACATTTGCCATCGGTGTGTGCGATTTAGTTATATACGTTCCATTTTAAACGAAACATAAACTAAATAGTTTCATTCAGCGTGTGGAATGTGACTTATCAGGCACACTTACTCAATAAATCTCACACATAATTCTATTAAGTAAACAGAATCACGGGATTGATTATCAACAGAGACTTAGATATTACAAAGAAAGTTAGGAGAGTATCGGTTTCTTCCCTAATTAAACGAAAAAAAATGATGACTAAAATTGATAAACCTGAAACTCTTCAGTAAAGTTTAACTGGTCTGGCACTGATTCAAATATTCCGTATACAGCGGAGCCACTTCCACTCATCGCTGCATAAAGGGCGCCGTTTTCGTAAAGACTCGCCTTTACGCCTCTTATTAAAGTATGCGTTTTAAAAATGGACTCTTCAAAATCATTTTTGATTGTTCCTTTCCATTGTGAAACCGGCTTTTGAATTAATTCAATAAGCGGATATTCAGATGATTGCGGTTTCACCCCACGATATGCCTCTCCGGTTGATACGTGCACGGGAGGCATCACCAGCACGATTTTGTATGCAGAAAGATCCAGGTCGACAGACTGGAACTCATCACCCTTCCCACTTGCAAATACGGGCTTATTCTCAATAAAGAACGCACAGTCGGCTCCAAGTCTGCGGGCATAGCCTTCCATTTCCTCCGTACTTAATCCGAGACTGAACTTTTCGTTAAGCAACTTAATAAAGAATGCAGCATCCGAAGAACCCCCTCCCAGCCCTGCTCCTATCGGAATTTGTTTATGTAAGTGGATACTTAAAGGCGGCAGCTCAAAATCTCTGCTCATCAGCTCATAGGCTCTCAGACACAGGTTCTCATTCGCATGGCCCGGAATAACAATCCCCGAAGAATTGAAACTTAAGCTTTCTGCTTCCACAACTTCTATCGAGTCGTGAAGGGGTATAGGGTAGAAAACTGTTTCCAGATTATGATAGCCGTCGGACCGGCGACTAAGAACATTCAGTCCGATATTGATTTTCGCATTAGGAAACAGTATCATAGTGGATATCTTTGCTGTTAGGCTGGTAAAAATACATTTATTTCCTAAATTCGCATGGCTCGGTCCGGCCTCAATACAGTCAACAGCCGGACACAGATAGAGATTGAGAGATGAAGCAATATATTGAGTTGATGAAACATGTGCTTGAAAACGGCACACAAAAACATGATCGTACAGGGACAGGAACCATAAGTGTCTTTGGACACCAAATGCGCTTTAATCTGCAGGAGGGATTTCCGTTGGTCAGCACGAAGAAGGTACACCTCCGGTCTATCATTCATGAACTCATCTGGTTCCTGAAAGGCGACACGAACATCAGCTACCTGAAAGAAAACAATGTAAGCATTTGGGATGAATGGGCCGACGAGCAAGGAGAACTGGGCCCTGTATACGGACATCAATGGAGATCATGGCCTACACCTGATGGCGGACATATCGACCAGATTACTGATGTAATCAATCAGATCAAGAATAATCCTGACTCCAGACGACTGATCGTTTCTGCCTGGAATGTCGCAGAAATTTCGAAGATGGCGCTTCCTCCCTGCCATTGCTTTTTCCAGTTTTATGTTGCCGATGGCAAGCTAAGCTGTCAGCTTTATCAAAGAAGCGCAGATATTTTTCTGGGAGTACCTTTCAATATTGCCTCGTATGCCCTGCTCACGATGATGATCGCACAAGTATGCGGACTGGAAGCGGGAGATTTCATCCACACCCTGGGTGATGCACATTTATATAATAACCATCTTGAACAAACCAGGCTTCAGATAAGCAGAGAACCAAAACCTTTGCCGAAAATGGTTCTTAATCCCGAAATAAAGGATATATTCGACTTCACATACGAAGATTTTAAACTTGAAAATTACGACCCACACCCGCATATCAAAGCACCGGTAGCCGTCTGATATACATTTCATCCGTAAACCTTATGAGCTTAAGCATTATCGTCGCAATTGACGAGAACTACAGCATTGGAAAGAACAATCAGCTTCCCTGGCATCTTCCTGCCGATCTGAAGTATTTCAAAACGGTTACTTCAGGCCACACCATTATCATGGGCAGAAAAACTTATGAAAGCATGGGGAAAGCGCTGCCTAACCGGCGCAATATCGTGGTGAGCAGACAAAAGGATCTGCATCTTGCCGATGCGGAGCTTGTTCACTCTTTAGAAGAAGCGACAAAGCTCTGTGATGCCAGCGAAGAAGCTTTCATCATTGGCGGATCAGAGATCTTCAAACAGGCGCTTCCATTAATCTCATGCATGTATATTACCCGCATACAACATCAGTTTGATGCAGATACTTACCTGGAGGGAATTAACTGGGAAGAATGGGAAGAGGTGTCGCGGGATGACAGGGAGCCTGACGAGAAAAACCCTTATACATATTCTTTTTTAAAATACCAAAAAGTCTCCTGAAAAACGCAGAGTTTTCTGAATTAAAGAATTTTATAAATTAAAAATTTATTTAGATTTGCCGTCTTATTCAGAATTGCTTACTATAAACCTTCTGAGTAGAAGTATTACAACACAGTACAAAATTTACACTATATACAATTAACAGAAATGCAAGGTAAAGGTTTGATTAAGTTTGCCGCTATCGCATTGACGATTGGATGTTTATATTCCTTATCGTTTACGTGGGTGGCTAAAAAGGTGGAAAATGACGCTCGCGAATACGCGAAGGGAGATCCCGAAAGAGAAAGAGCGTATCTGGACTCAATGGCAACAGAACCGGTTTACAACCTGGGCTTCGCCAAGTTCAACTACCAATACGTTAAAGAACGTGAAATTCCACTAGGTCTGGACCTTGCGGGCGGTATGAACGTCACTATGGAAATTTCCATGGTAGAGCTGATCAAGAACCTGGCTAACCACAATCCTGATGCGACATTCGCAACTGCGCTGAAGAATGCAGAAGGAAGACTGACTACAAGCCAGAAAGACATCGTAACCCTTTTTGGCGAAGAATACGAGAAGCTTAGCCCTAACGGAAAGCTGGCTCCTTTATTTGCAACCCGTGAGAACGCTGCACTGGTAAAGATCGATGCGAGCAACAAAGATGTGTTGAACTTCCTGCGCAGCCAGGCAACCAGTGCGGTTGAAAGATCATTCAACATCCTGCGTACACGTATCGACAAGTTTGGTGTAACATCTCCAAACATTCAGATGCAGCAAGGTACTAACCGGATCCTGATCGAACTTCCAGGTGTATCAGATGCTCAGCGTGTAAGAAAGCTCCTTCAGGGATCTGCACAGCTGGAGTTCTGGGAAACTTATGATAACCGTGAAATATTCGGCTTAATCGAAAGCATTAACAAAACGATAGCGGCAACTCAAAGCACTAAAGATACTGCATCTGCTAAAACTGCTACTGCTGCAAAAGTAGATTCAGCAGCAGGTAAGCTGGCACAACTTGGTGCAAGAAAAGACTCAGCAGGATCTGACACATCTGACCTAGCTGGTGCACAAGCGGCTCAAGCACGTCAGAACCCTCTTTTTGCTGTCCTTGCACCTGCAACTTACCAGGCTGAGAACGGGCAACCCGCTCTTCGTCCGGGACCGGTTGTTGGTTATGCGGCACAAAAAGACACTGCAAAAGTAAATGCTTACCTGAGCTCTCCTGCTGCACAGGCACTGATGCCTCGCAACCTGAAACTTCTTTGGGGAGTGAAACCTATCAGCGCAGAAAGCAAAGTTCTTGAGCTATATGCACTGAGAACTTCCGGCTTCAATGGGGAAGCTGCTATGGCAGGTGACGTAATCACTGACGCCCGCTCTGATGTGGATCAGAATAACAACCCTGAAGTGGTCATGATCATGAACGCTGAAGGATCACGTAAATGGAGACAGGTAACTGCAGCCGCAGCAGCTGATCCTAACAACAAGAAGAGCATTGCTATCGTACTCGATAACTATGTTTACTCTGCACCTACTGTTCAAAACGAAATCTCTGGTGGTATTTCATCCATCACCGGACAATTTACAGCTAACGATACAAAGGACCTTGCAAACGTACTTAAAGCCGGACGCTTACCTGCTCCAGCAAAGATTGTTAGTGAATATGTTGTAGGACCATCATTAGGACTTGAATCAATCAACAAAGGACTTGTTTCGTCTATCGTTGGTGTGATCGTTATCCTGTTGTTCATGGGTCTCTATTACAGCAAAGGCGGATGGGTTGCTAACGTAGCCCTTTTGGTTAACTTATTCTTCCTGATGGGCGTTATGGCCTCTTTAGGAGCTGTATTAACCTTGCCTGGTATTGCCGGTATCGTACTTTCCCTTGCTATGGCGATCGATGCAAACGTACTGATCTATGAGCGTGTGAGAGAAGAGATCTCCAACGGTAAATCCCTGAGACTTGCTGTATCTGAGGGTTTCAGCAAAGCGATGTCCTCCATCCTCGACTCCAACATTACCACTTTCTTAACAGGTGTAATCTTATACGTTTTCGGTAGTGGTCCGATTCTGGGCTTTGCAACTACCTTGATGCTGGGTATTTTAACCTCCCTGTTCTCTGCGATCTTCATCACCCGTATTATCCTCGAGTGGATGCTTGACAGAAAGCAGAACATCAGCTTCTCCATCAAGGCGACTGAAAACCTATTCAAAGATTCCAAGTTCGACTTTATCGCCGGAAGAAAGAAATTCTATGCAATCTCCAGCATCATCATTATTGCGGGTCTTGTGTCCATGTTCACCAGAGGCTTCAGCCTGGGTGTTGACTTCAAAGGAGGACGTTCTTACTTCGTAGAATTTGACAAACCGGTTCAGACTGATGATATAAGAGAAGTATTGTTAACTGAGTTCGGTGCAGCTCCTGAAGTGAAGACTTACGGCTCAAGCAACGAAGTGAAGATCACCACCTCTTTCATGATTGAAAAACAATCTGAAGAGACGGAAGCAATCGTGAGCAAGAAGCTGCGTGACGGACTTTCTAAAATCAGTCCTAACTACGAAATCAAGGATGCTCAGACGGTAGGTCCAACTATCGCCAATGACATCAAGGTATCGGCTGTATACTCCGTTATATTCTCCATCCTGGTAATCTTCATCTACATTTTCGTGAGATTCAGAAGATGGGAGTTCGGTGTATCTGCGATCGTTGCCCTGGCGCATGACGTGCTCGTTCTCCTCTCCATATTCACCCTGTTCAACGGAATCTTACCATTCTCTCTGGATATCGACCAATCATTCATCGCGGCAATTCTAACCGTAATGGGATACTCCATCAATGATACGGTGGTCATCTTTGACAGGATCAGGGAGTACGTGAATGAAGGAAAAGGAAAAGGTCAGAGTGTACCAACGGTGATCAATAACGCGCTTAACAGCACCCTGAGCCGTACGGTTGTAACAGGTATCTGCGTAATCGCCGTATTGATCATCATCTTCATCTTCGGTGGAGAAATCCTGAGAGGATTCTCTTTCGCGATGCTGATCGGTGTGATCTTCGGAACCTATTCTTCACTATTCGTAGCAACACCTTTTGTTGTTGAGCTTATCCGTGAAAAGGAGTTCAAAGACAAAAAAGAAACAAAGGCTGAAGTACATCATCCATAGTCAATTCAGTCAACATCATATCAACGGCATCCACACACAAGTGGATGCCGTTTTTTTATGCCAACATTTTCAGCCAAATAGGGTTAATAATACCATATATCTACACATCATATGGATTCAAGTAATTCTACTACCAATTTTCCGCGTGTGGTTATCATAGGCGGAGGCTTTGGAGGCATTCAGCTCAGTAAGAAGCTGAGAGACAAAGAGGTGCAGGTACTTATGCTCGACAGGCATAACTATCATACGTTCCAGCCTTTGCTCTATCAGGTAGCTACCGGGGGACTCGAAGCCGACTCGATTGCATTTCCTCTTCGCAAAATATTCAAAGGTCAGAAGAACTTCCTCTTCAGAAATGCCGAAGTGAAATCCATCATCCCCGAACGTAAAGTAGTCGACACATCAATAGGTGAATTCCCATACGATTACCTGGTTATTGCCACAGGATCGGATTCGAACTTTTTTGGTTCCAGAGAGCTGGAACATTACACCATGCCGATGAAGACCATTCCGGAGTCTTTGAACCTCAGAAGCATGATCTTGCAGAATCTTGAAGAATCGTTGATCGAGAAAGACCCCGTAAAGAAATCAGCTCTTCTAAATTTTGTTATCACAGGGGGTGGTCCTACCGGAGTGGAACTTGCCGGCTCTATAGCCGAATTAAAGCGCCACGTGCTTAAAAAAGATTACCCCGAGCTGAATATGGACGAGATGAATATCTACCTCGTAGAAGGCTCGCCTGTGCTTCTGGGGCCCATGTCCAAGCAATCTCAGGAACATGCCCGTCAATTTCTCGAAGAACTCGGAGTCGTTGTGTTAACAGATACCCGCGTGTCTTCTTATGACGGAGATAAAATCGTTCTTTCCAATAATCAGGAAATCGCAACCAAGAATGTACTATGGTCTGCAGGTGTGAAGGGAGAGTATCCTGAGGGTATTCCAGCCGATCGTATTGTCAGAGGCGGGCGTATCAAAGTAGATCATTACAACCGGGTAATTGGCTACGATGACATATTCGCTATCGGCGACGTTGCGTCTATGTCTACTGAAGATTATCCTAACGGACATCCCGGAGTTGCTCCTGTAGCTATGCAGCAGGGTCAGCTACTGGCTAAAAACCTCATCAAACTCGTCAACAACGAAGAACCTGAGCCTTTCGAATACAAAGACAAAGGATCTATGGCCACCGTAGGTAGAAACCGTGCGGTAGTGGATCTGGGTAAAATCCGCTTCCAGGGCGTATTCGCCTGGTTCGTCTGGATGTTTGTCCACTTGATGAGCTTAGTCGGCTTCAGAAACAAGCTGGTGGTGCTGGTAAACTGGGTCTGGAGCTATTTCAGTTACGACCGCGGAACCCGATTAATTATCCGGCCATTCAACCGGGAATCAATGACCGAGGACACTGCCAACAAATAGGCATAATGCCCAGGGCAGTCGAGACGGCTTCCACGAAGGGGCTATAAATAAAAAAGAGGCTGATATCCTACGGGATACAGCCTCTTCTTCATAAAAAAGAATAATATTACAATTTGCTGTTTACGTCTAAGCAGTTCAGATCTTCAAAAGCCTGAGAAAGACGTTTTACAAAAGTTTCCTCTCCTTTACGTAACCAAACACGTGGATCGTAGTATTTTTTATTTGGAGAATCCGGACCGTCAGGGCTACCAATCTGAGCCTGCAGGTAACCTTCTTTTGCCTGGTAGTAATCCTTAATACCTTCCCAGAATGCCCACTGCATATCGGTATCGATATTCATCTTTACAGCACCATAAGAGATCGCTTCTCTGATTTCCTCCTGAGAAGAACCTGAACCACCATGGAACACGAAGTTAATCGGCTTCTCAGCTTCCAGACCAAGTTCTTTTCTTAAATACTCCTGAGAGTTTCTAAGGATCTTTGGCTCCAGTTTCACGTTTCCTGGCTTATAAACCCCGTGAACGTTACCAAACGCCGCAGCGATGGTAAATCTGTGGCTGATGCTGCTAAGTTCTTTATAAGAATAAGCTACCTCTTCAGGCTGCGTATATAAACGTGAGCTATCCACGTCTGTGTTATCCACACCGTCTTCTTCTCCACCAGTTACGCCCAGCTCAATTTCTAAAGTCATACCTAAGGCTTTCATGCGCTCAAGGTACCTTTTGCTTATTTCGATGTTCTCTTCGATCGGCTCCTCAGAAAGATCGATCATGTGAGAAGAGAATAATGGTTTACCTGTTTGCTTGTGGAATCTCTCACCATGAGACAACATACCGTCAATCCATGGAAGGAATTTCATCGCAGCATGATCTGTATGCAGAATCACCGCAACACCATAGTGCTCAGCAAGCAAATGTACGTGCTTTGCTGCCGATACTGCACCCAGGATGCATGCGTCAAGCTTGGAATTATCAAGCGATTTACCAGCGAAGAACTGTGCTCCCCCATTAGACAGCTGAATGATTACGGGAGAATTGACAGCTTTTGCTGTTTCCATAACCGCGTTAATGGAGTTCGTACCGATCACATTTACAGCAGGTAAAGCAAACTGGTGTTTCTTTGCCTGCTCGAATAGTTCCTGAACAGCGTCGCCATACAATACGCCCTTATAATTTTTCAGATTCATACTAAATTGTTTTATTTTGGATTTCCGAAATTAAGAATTATAAATAATTCCTAAATGATTTGGATCATAAAATTTAACGCTTTGGCGTCATTATCGAAGTTCTTTTCTTAAAATTTCGTTTCTTTGCAAGCTTATTCCATTAAGACATGGCTTGGTTCAAAAGAGATAAAAAAGGAATTATAACATCTACTGAAGATAAAAAGGAGGCACCTGATGGCATTTGGAATAAATGTCCCAAGTGTAAGAAACCCCTTCATTATGCTGACCAGGTAGAAAATAAGTACGTGTGTCACTACTGCAACTACCATCTGCGTATAGGCTCGGCCGAATACTTCTCCGTGCTGTTCGATAACAACGAATTCACTGAGCTTTCTCCTAACCTGATGTCGGGAGACCCCCTTAACTTCACCGATACAAAGAAATATACAGACCGCATTAAAGACAGCAACGCTAAAACAGGTCTTAAAGACGCTATCCGTGCCGCTCATGGCAAGGTAAACGGTCAAGACCTCGTCATCGCCAGTATGGACTTTAATGTCATCGGTGGTTCTATGGGTACCGTGGTTGGTGAGAAGATCGGCAGATCGATCGCCTATTGCATTGAACGCCGCATCCCCTTCATGATGA
>NZ_JBMQOB010000011.1:0-102247 GCF_053551015.1 Arcticibacter sp.
AATTAATCAATCGATTGATTAATTGTAACAAATAGACTACCAAAAAGCCTGAAAGATGTCCTGAATGCTGGTAATCAGCGCTTTTTTTACTTTGATATGTTATTGTTACAAGGCGTTTTCTGCCAATCTCAGATACACTAGCCGAAAAATATCCGATCTACTCCTTATCTATCCGGTACAGCTTACCTTGGTCGGTGACTGCATACAGTGCACCATCGGTACCTTGGGTAATATCCCTGAAACGCTGTTTCTCATTTACCAGCAAACGTTCTTCGCCCAGCGCCTTGTCTTTCTCGATCACCAGCCTGACGATATGCATACCGCTCAGCGCACCGATAAACAGGTTGTTACGCCACTCCGGAATCCGGTCACCGCTGTAGAACGTCATCCCGCTTGGTGAGATCACCGGGTCCCAGTAATAAACGGGTTGCATCAGGCCCTCTTTCTGCTGAATGCCCTCGCCTACCCGCTGGCCACTGTATTCAATACCATATGTGATGGTGGGCCAGCCATAATTGGCACCCGCCTGCACCCTGTTTACCTCATCTCCGCCGCGCGGGCCATGTTCACTTTCCCATAGGTCGCCTGTTTCAGGATGAATCGCTAAACCCTGTGGATTACGGTGTCCGTAAGAATAGATCTCCGGCCTTGCTCCCGCCTGAGCGGCAAATGGGTTGCCAGCTACGGGTGAACCATCCTTAGTAATGCGGACGATCTTTCCGAGACCTGATTCCAGCGACTGCGCCTGCGGCCGCGTTACTAGATCTGAGCGTTCCCCTGTACTCGCCAGAAGGTTTCCGTTCCGATCGAAAACTACACGTCCGCCATAATGGTTGGAGCCGCTATACAAGGGAGTAGCGCGGTAGATAACCGTCACCCCTTCCAACGCACGTTCATCAGCAGATAGTCTGGCCTTTGCTATAGCAGTGAGATTACCCGGTTGAGAGAATGACCAATAGATCATGCGGTTGCTGGCAAAATCAGGATCCAGGCAGATGCCCAGCAATCCACCCTGCCCCGACGCATTGACCTGTGGCACCCCGCTAATCGGTTCACCTATCGTTCCGGTAGCTGTTACGATCCTCAGTTTACCCGCTTTTTCTGTCACAAGGAAACGCCCGTCCGGCAAAGCCGCTATCCCCCAGGGGGCAACTAGCGAAGAAGTAAGCACAGTCACCTTGTAGCTGGCAGACGTTTTTACCCCACTGATCCGGGTTTGTCCCGCAAAAGCAGGCTTATAATCTGAATTCGGTTGCTGAGTCTCTACAGGAGATAAAGCCTCCACCGGCGTAGTTAAATCATTACTTTCGTTCTTTTGAGAACACGAGAAAAGGGGGAGCATAGCCATAAGGGCTATCATGCACCTGAGTTCAGAGAATCCGTTCATAACCAAGTACCTATATAATCTTTAATCCATATATAGTACCATCATTGCGGAAATTTGTTCTTCCAGATCTTTCTTCCGCTATCACCGCAGAAGAAAGACATACAAAACATCAAATGGAGCTCAGATAGTTGCTGATCTCGCGGCCAAGTACCTCAACCACCTCCTCATCCAACGAGCCATCTACCTGATCCCAGCATTCAGGTTCATCGCAGGTCTTAGTCAGCGTCGTCAGGTGCTCATTCTCTCCGACCACGATGTAATTGCCGGCCGAGGGAATGACCAGCAGATGAGCGTAATCACCACTGTCGTAAATATCCGCTTCAACATGAAAAGGTTCATTGATCAACTGCTCCTCTTCATATCTCATGCCGTTTGAGGCGACGTCCTCTTCTACAGGCTGCTCCTGTCTGGCGAGTTGCTCCAGCTTCAGGAAAGCCGGATTGCAAACCAGGTCGCCGTCCTCATTCTTATAATTACCAAGGCGCAGTTCATCTGCTACCTTCTGCAAAGTATCAAACTGATCGGCGATCTCACGGATCACCGGATCGTTATTATTCGATTGACATTCCATAAAATATGCTTATGATGAATCAAATTTCCTCCTGGTTTTCAGAAGCATCGTCATTGAACAACCTGCCTCTGGAATGCGGAATCCGCGACTCAATATAGTCGGCAACCTGATCAAGCAGTTCCTCATCCAGACCCGCCGGATTCTGACAGATATGCAGGTAGTTCTGTGCATCGGGCCGAAAGCTCGCTACATAATTCCCATCTTCATAGATCCGGTACTTACACTGCCCACCATCATGATGCAGGTATTCACCCACTTCAAAGTGGCGTACTTCATCCGCATGATTAAGAGATATTGCAAAGTTTTCCATGCAATAGAAACGGCTTCTGGTAGCTTTTGTTTAGATCAGATCACCATGGAAAGCCCGATGAAAAAGAGTCATTTAGGAAAGGACGTCATTCTTTCTCAGCCTGAGTATATCCCCATAGGCGACAGCAGCCTGGTGAACCTGAACAACCCAATCCTCTGCAGCATTGTCGTCTGCACCATCCGAAATATACTTCAAACACAAAAATGGAATGCTCTCCTTCATGGCAATCATCGCCAGTGCATAAGCTTCCATATCCAGCACGTTATATATGGCGGCCGAATGTCCCATCTCGAAGCTGTCTCCGGTACCACAAACTCCCCTTTTTAGACCATCCATCACCAGGCCGTACTCCAGAACAGGCGACAGCCCAGATAAAGGCGTTTCGTAAAGTTCATAACCCAGTCCGCGCACATCCATGTCCCTTTGCACGAAGCTTGTACAGCAAACAACATCACCCTTTTTGAAATGATTGCTCCCTGCCGAACCCAGATTTACGATAAGGGATGGCTTTTTAGTCTGAATGGCTTTCGTCAGCTCATAGGCCGCGTTAATTTTGCCGATACCGGTGAAGATGGTACGATGGTCAGAAAAGACTTCAGCAGCTTCAGACTCCAGTGCGAATGAAAACAATACATCTTCCAGCGGAAAGGATAAGGACTCGTTAATATGTATCATGAAATATCATCGTTGTATATGCAAAGATGCAGTTTTTGCCCTTACTTCTTATCCGGTATTGGCATGAGGTAGCTGATCAGCTTTTTGATCAGCCCATTCTCCATTTCAAAAACATCGCAAAATACCAGGTTCACTACCACACCATCTTTCGTTGTAGCCTGCACCGTACCCTCCGCGATGACGACGTCATTCTCTTCCACCATTCGCGACACCTTGATCACCGGCTTGCCAGAAAACCCTTCGTTCTCGATCTCTTTATCAAAGGCGGCTTTGCCTCTATGCTGATAGACACCAGGAAGTTCCCAGACTACATTCTCAGTCAAACAAGCGAGGATTGCGGCATGGTCTTTCTGGTTAAAGGCACTCATGTACCTGGCAACCGTTTCTTTATTTTTAGTCATGTCTCCGGGTCTTAAAATATGGGTAAAGCTGCTCAGAAGAAGAGCGAGCAGCAGCAGTGGAATAAAGCTAATGGGCTTTCTCATAATCGTCTCATCTCCACTCAAGAAATGCATATATCTAACTCATAATCAATAGCAAAGATAAAACATGTGAGCTAAAAACAATCTAGAATAAACCCAGGATTTACATCCATTCAAGCCGATCATCCTTCTAGGATATTGGATGGGCTTTAGTTTTGCTCCTATTCTGAATCATTAGCTTCAATTTGAGGTCATCGTATATCATTCCGGCAATTAGCACCGAGGTTGCAATCGCCAACATGTATACCTTTAATATCGGGAATAGAATACCGCCTAAAAGACCACCCAAAAAGAAAAAGGTAATGATAGTCAAGCGCAATTTGATCGATGAATAAAGCTTGTCTTTCTGGTCCTTTTGTTTGTAGAAGAACAATTGCGACAGCTCCGTGGACACAATAGCCTGCCAGATATTGCTTGTATTAATTGTGTTTCAAAACAGAACTGTCGAACCGAATAACAACAGCGCTGCCGCCGTAATAGAGAGACACGAAAATCCCAAGCAAAAAAATGGGGCAAAACCTAATTTTAAGACTTTGCCCCATTTAAGGGTGGAATATGGGGCTCGAACCCACGACCTCCTGAACCACAATCAGGCGCTCTAACCGACTGAGCTAAAACCACCGTGCTTTATTATGCTGCAAAAATAACTCAAATATTACATTCTGCAAATTTAAAATTTACTATTTCATTAACTCCCTAATTTTGAACGCGATTATTTTTCTGCACGCCTCAATTCCCCGCTAATCCGCTTTATCTTGCTATTTTTGCCAGTTCAAAACTCATTAACAAATGATCGAAATCTATACTGACGGTGCTTCAAGTGGCAATCCTGGTCCGGGCGGATACGGTGTCGTGCTCAAATCAGGCCCACACTACAAAGAACTGGCAGCAGGTTTCAGAAAGACCACCAATAACCGAATGGAGCTAATGGCGGTCATCGTAGGGCTGGAAGCTATTCATAAGCCCGGACAAGAGGTCGTCATCTTCTCCGATTCCAAATACGTGGTGGATGCAGTCGAAAAGAAATGGGTATTTGGCTGGGTAAGCAAGGGTTTTGCGGGCAAGAAAAACAAAGATCTATGGATGCGGTTCCTCCAGATCTACAAGCAGCATAAGGTTCGCTTTCAATGGGTTAAAGGGCATGCCGGACACCCTGAAAATGAACGCTGCGACCGTTTAGCAGTCGCAGCAGCTCAACAAAGAGACAAATTATTAATAGACGCCGCTTTCGAGGCAGAGGCGTTATAATTCTGTACTTTCCACTTCACGCGGAGCCAGCTCCGGGCAATATTCTTTCATAAACTCCTCCACTTTCAGCACCATGTTCTCTGATCCCAGGAAGATGGGAGAGCGCTGGTGAAGAGACTCAACCTCGGTATCCAGGATCCGCTTGAAGCCGTTTGATGCCTTCCCTCCCGCCTGCTCAATGATAAAGGCCATCGGATTGCATTCGTAAACCAAACGCAGCTTCCCGTTAGGGGCACTTGCCGTACTTGGATAGATAAAGATCCCGCCCTTAAGCAGGTTACGGTGCAAATCCGCTACCATGGAACCTATATATCGGGATGAGTATGGACGGTTTGTTGCCTCGTCTTCCGCCTGGCAGTATTTCAGATACTTCTTCACTCCCTGTGGAAAATGAACGTAGTTCCCTTCGTTCAGGGAATAGATATAGCCGTCTTTAGGCATACACATGTCGGGGTGCGACAAGCAAAACTCACCGATCGATGGGTCCAGCGTAAAGCCATTCACTCCTTTTCCTGTAGTATAAACCAGCATCGTGGATGATCCGTACACCACATAACCCGCTGCCACTTGCTCTGTACCGTTCTGCAGGGCATCTTTTAACTGGGCTGGCCCGTCGGTAGACAGCCTGCGGTAAATTGAAAAAATCGTCCCTACTGAAACGTTCACATCGATATTGGACGAACCATCCAATGGATCTATCGCCACGATGTACTTGGCATTAGGAGATATTTCTGAATTAATGTAAATCGGCTCGTCATTTTCTTCAGAGACCACAATACAGCATTCTCCTCCAACCGTGAGGGCTGAGATAAACTGTTCGTTCGCAAACACGTCGAGCTTCTTCTGCGACTCGCCATGGCTGTTCTGCGTTCCGACTTCACCAAGGATGTCGACAAGTCCCGCTTTGTTCACTTCACGGTTGACGATTTTGGATGCAATGCCAATATCCCGCAAGAGGCGGGACAGCTCACCCTTGGCGTAGGGAAAGTCTTTTTGTTTTTCAATAATAAACTGACCTAAAGTTTTAACTACCGACATACTTAGTGTATTTTATACATTATCTTGTTCCCAACTCAATGATCTCCAAGTTAAGAATTTTTTCCTCAGAAACGCTGAATCTTAACAGAGAACGCACTTTATGCCATCCTTGTTTGCCGGCGGCACCCGGATTTAAGTGTAAAGTACCAATTTTTTTATCAAAGATAACTTTTAGGATATGGGAGTGCCCGCTGATGAAAAGTTTGGGCGGATTATTGTATAATTCTGTGCGGATTCTTGCGTCATATCGCCCGGGGTATCCACCAATATGCGTCATCCACACGTCGACGCCCTCACACATAAAGCGCAGGTCTTCGGGGTAGCTGATCCTGACATCCTTACCATCAATATTTCCATACACCCCTCTCAGCGGCTTGAACGCCGCCAACTGATCGGCCAGTTGTATATTGCCGAAGTCGCCCGCATGCCAGATTTCATCGCATTCATCAAAATGCTTGAAAACCGCATCATCCAGAAAGCCGTGTGTATCTGATATAAGTCCGATTCGTTTCACAATGTCGTTTAGAAAATGATTAAGAAGTCTCTGAGAAGGCTTTTATAGGCCTCGGTATATACTTTAGGCGACTCATATATAACCAACAAATCTGCTGAGATAACCAACAAATCTGCTGAGATATTTTTTTGCTGTTTTGAAAAAACCAGCACTTCCCGATGAGGCTCGTCCTCAGCGAATGATTTTACCGCTATGCTCCTGATCAGGTGCAGGGCTGCGGCTCCGGCGAGTGTCCGGGTCTCGAGTGCTGCTTCCGGCGGCAGAATCAGCCAGAATTCCCCCTCATCACTCAGGTGTTGCTGCCCGAAGCTTACCAGCTCTTCAAAGAAACCTCGTTCGGCATGCCGCGCGAGTTTCCTCTGCTCGTCGGGGTTCTTCAAAGAATTCAGAAAAAAGGGAGGATTACTCACAATCAGATCATACCTGATCAGATCCGACTGAAGTGCATATTCCTGAAATGATCCTGCAATCAGCTGGAGTCTACCTGCAAAGGCTGAAGCGGCGAAGTTCTTCCGGGACGCTTCGGCAGCGGAAGGGTCTATCTCTACTGCATCTATCCGGGCGTGTGGAAAGCGCTGCGCAAGCATCATGGAGATGACTCCCGTTCCGGCACCTATGTCGAGAACCCTGCCGGGATTCCCGCCTCCTGCCAGTGCGCCCAGCAGTACGCCGTCTGTATTGATCTTCATGCCACAACCGGCCTGGTCAACGCTAAATTGTTTAAAGCGGAAGATGTTTTTCATCTGTTAATGGTCATTCCCGTCTCTATATGCAGGATTCCAAAGATAAGCATTTCCATAAGCTGGCCTTCGCCGCGCGCCTCCGAAAAGGGTGATGGCCTCAACCGGCGAGGTACCCTCATGGAAGCTCCACCAAGCATTTAACGGAGTTCAACCACTACTCAGTCGTCATTTTACGGATCACCGTCGGCTCACCAGCGTCTGCACACACTTTCAACCTCAAATAAACTTCTGTTTGGGTACCTTGCTCTCACCATCCTTGAGCTCCCGTGGAGGCACAAAGTCACTTAGGGTCTGAATCCAGATATCCTCAGCAATTTACACGATTAAACATCAAATAAGCAGGAATAAGAATGACTTTTGTCATGCCAAATCATTAATTTCAAATATTATTAGCTTTTTAGGTATTTTATATAAATATTTGACCCAAACACGAATATTTTATTTAAATATTTTTAAAAAACCAACATTAATCATGTCAAGTCTTAGATTCCAGGCTTTAAATGCCGTTCTAACCAGGACTGTTCCTGAGGTCACTTCTCCATCTCCAAAAGTTTCGGATTATTTCGCTTCACTCGTTTTCGACAAACGTAAAATGAAGGAGTATCTTTCTAAAGATGCTTTTGCAAGTGTAGATAATTCTATTATCAATGGAGAAAGAATTGACCGTGATGTTGCAGAACAAGTTGCTTCAGCAATGAAGGCCTGGGCGATGAGCGTTGGTGTTACACATTATACGCACTGGTTCCAACCATTGACTGGAACTACGGCTGAGAAGCATGATTCCTTCTTTGAACCGACTGGTGATGGATTTGGCATTGAGAAGTTCTCGGGCGAGGCTTTGGCTCAACAGGAGCCTGACGCTTCCAGCTTCCCTAACGGCGGTATCCGTACTACGTTTGAAGCGAGAGGCTACACAGCCTGGGATCCTTCGTCTCCTGCCTTTATTATGGGAAAGACGCTTTGTATCCCGACTGTATTCATCTCCTACACCGGTGAGTCTCTGGATTACAAAGCTCCTTTATTAAAAGCTATTTCTGCACTCGACAGGGCTGCCGTTTCTGTTGCTCAATATTTCGATAAAGGGATCGAGAAAGTTTCTGTTTCCCTGGGTATCGAACAGGAGTATTTCCTTGTTGACCTTTCTTTGTTTAATGCACGTCCGGATTTATACACAACCGGTAGAGCATTATTCGGTCATATGTCTGCTAAGAACCAGCAGCTGGAAGATCATTATTTCGGATCTATTCCTGAGCGTGTCCTGGCTTTCATGCAGGATTTCGAAACAGAATCATTGAAGTTGGGTATTCCTTTGAAAACCCGTCACAACGAGGTTGCTCCTTCTCAGTTTGAGTGTGCTCCTCTTTATGAAGAAATGAACCTGGCGATTGACCACAATCAGTTGCTGATGGACTTAATGGATAAGGTTGGACGTCGTCATCACTTCAAAGTGTTATTGCACGAGAAGCCATTCGCAGGTGTGAACGGTTCTGGTAAGCACAATAACTGGTCGTTGATCACCAACACCGGCAAAAACCTGCTTGCTCCGGGAAAGACTCCGAAAAACAACCTCATGTTCCTGACTTTCTTCGTGAACACTATCAGAGCGGTTTACGAGCATGCTGATTTGCTGCGTGCATCTATCGCTTCGGTAAGCAATGACCACCGTCTGGGTGCTAACGAGGCTCCTCCGGCAATCATCTCTATCTTCCTTGGAAGCCAGCTGAATGATGTTCTGGATGAAATCGAGTCATCGCGCGTAACCAGCAAAATGAAACAGGAGCCTGCTCTGTGGACACACATCCCGAAAGTTCCTCAGATTCTGCTTGACAATACTGACCGTAACCGTACTTCTCCTTTTGCCTTTACGGGTAACAAGTTTGAGCTGCGTGCGGTAGGTTCTTCTGCGAATTCGGCTAATCCGATGACTGTATTGAACACCATCGTTGCTGAGCAATTGGCGAAGTTCAAGACAGATGTGGATAAATTGCTGAAAAAAGGCGAGAAAAAGGACGTTGCCCTGATGACCATCATCAAACGTTATATCAAGGAATCAAAAGCGATTCGTTTTGAAGGTAACGGTTATAGCGATGAGTGGGCTGCTGAGGCTGAAAAGAGAGGCTTGTCTAACATCAAGACTACTCCTAAAGCTTTAGATGTTCTTGTTAATGAGAAAACAACGCGTCTGTTTGAGGATGCGGGTGTATATACTCAACGCGAAAGCCACGCAAGACATGAGATCCTGCTGGAGAGCTTCTTCAAGAAACTTCAGATTGAAGCAAGGGTAATGGGCGAAATGGTTAATAGTGTGATCATCCCTGCTGCCATTTCCTACCAGACTTCACTAATTGATAACGTGAAAGGTTTGAAAGACCTTGGACTGGATGAAGAATCTTATGCAGCTCAGTTGGAGATCATCAAAAAGATTTCTTACCACGTGAACTTCATCAAGACGAACACGACTGAGATGATCAACGAACGCAAGAAAGCTAACGTGATTGACGATGCCCGTGAAAAAGCGATCGCATACGATGAGAACGTGAAATCCTACTTCGATCCGATCCGCTACCATGTTAACAAGCTGGAGAAGATCGTTGCTGACAGCAACTGGCCGCTTCCTAAATTGAGCGAGCTGTTGTTCATCAAATAAATTTTTCCTGATAAAGGAAAAAGGGGTTGTTTCTGATGAGAAACAACCCCTTTTTTTATTTAACGGAGGCTTTGGTGTTAATAAAGGGCTTCACACCCGCCGGGGTGATCTTCTTGATGCTCCCGTCTGGATTATAGTTGAGATAATCAATGCACAGCTGTCTCAGTACAGCTTTTTCTTTGTTTGGCGTGAGGCGATGGTATACAATATAATCTTGCCCTCCTTCGCGCAGCACGGTATGATGTCCTGGGCCGATCACGGTACTGTCGGCAGTGGTGCTAAGGATCGGATTATCACCCAGCTCTTTAAATGGCCCATAGGGGGTGTCGCCTATCGCATAGCCCACGCGGTAGCTAGCATCCACAGCCTTTCCGGAGGAGAACATGAGGTAATACTTTTTATTTCTTTTGATCATGTGCGCTCCTTCGAAGAAGGTTGGCGGCGTCACATCTCTTGGTGTTTCTGCGAAGGTGACCATGTCTTTATTCAGCTTAACGACCATGCAGCGACCGTTTTTCCAGTTGTACCCTGAACCCCAGTAAAGGTAGGCCTGCCCGTCATCGTCAATAAAGCAATCAGCATCAATATTATGCACCTTGGGGAAGTCGGTTTGTGAAACAAGAGGGGTGTTATCTGCTTTCATGTTTTTCCAGGGGCCCAGAGGAGCGTCGCTCACGCCTGCCCAGATTTCGCTGCCTACGGCTACATACATGTAGTATTTACCGTTTGGCGCCTTCACTACTCCGGGGGCCCATACTTTGGCATCGCCGGAGGTGGGACTGGTACATGCCTGCTTGGTAGGCCAGTTTAGCGTCTTTCTATTGAAGGTCTTGAAATCTTTGGTCTCCAAAACGGCAAGTTCATCGGCTCCCCAGGGATCTATCGTGGCATAAATATAGAAGGTGTCTTTGTCTTTGACGATGGTCGGATCGGCGAAATAGCCGCTTACAATGGGATTAGAGATGAAGTTCTTGTTGCTTTGTGCGGAAGCCGGACTGGGGCTGGCTGCGCTAAGTAAAGTAAGGAGTGCAAGTGTTTTTTTCATGAAATGGATCTTGTATTCTGTTGTAATATAGTTTTTATCTGTGTGTTTGTGGATTGCCTTCTACTCAAGGGCTGGTCTTTTGCCTCCAGGCCGTGCCTGTAAAATGATCGTGGAGGGTTTAAGTCCGGGTCCGCTTGCCTTCAGCCGGATGGTACCCGCTTCACCGCTGCTCTGCACAATGACCTGCGCCAGTCCGCTAAACAGCTTTCTGTTCCATTCCGCGGCCGGTTTGAGGATCTGTATCGTACCGGGATCTGTATTGACCTTGTCCCAGTCGCGCTTCTTTGTCAGGGGTGCTGCGATAATGGTCAGCTCGTTGACTCCGGGCTTCAAAAGGGCTTTGTTCAGCCTGAACACGTGTCCCGCTTGCTGATCTTCTATGTTTTTGGCTATTTGCTTTCCATTGATGAAGATCTGCTGGCCTGTACCGATGCTTTTGTAAAAGAAGGTCAGCTCAGCAGCGGCGAAATCCTTCGGTAACTCAAAGGTGCCGCGATGGATATAGGCTTTCGCTAAGTTTTTGTAATCGCGTGTGCTGAAAGCCTCTTTCCAGGTGCTGTCTGGCTGGAGCCTAAGTGCTTGCACTGCATCATAGTTTTCAGGCAGGGCTTTTTCTACACGAAGGCTTGTTCTAATATTCCTGATCTGATCAACGAAGTTTTCGCGCTCAAGTGAAGATGGGTCGCCATTACCTACTCCGATGATCTTACCCGGTCCGCTGATCGAGAAACTAATTCCGTTCTCTGCTGTGGGCACGGTTTCATTATTTTTATCGGCTACCGATACGCTGATCATGGCAATATCTTCGCTGTTTGCGAGTAAGGTACCCTTATGTGCAGAGAGACTGATCTGTGTGGCCTCTCCGCTGGTAGTGCGCTGGTCTGTCAGGATCTTCTTTCCGCCCCGGTAAGCTATAGCTTCGAGCTTCCCGGCAGCATAAGGCACCTTCCACTGAAGGTGAGAATTGGGCTTCATGGACTGCCTGCCCAGGCTTTTCCGGTTGAGGAAGAGTTCCACTTCATCGCAATTGCTGTAAACGCGTACATCAATCGCTTCTCCTTCCCGCCCCTTCCAGTTCCAATGTGGTAAGATATGCAGGACCGGTTTATCCTGCCACCAGGATCTGAGATAATACACGTTGTCTTTAGGGAAGCCGCAGAGGTCCATCATACCAAAATAGGAGGTTACAGAAGGCCAGCCATAAGGAGTAGGTTCGCCACGGTAATCGAAGCCTGTCCAGATGAACATGCCTGCCAGGTAGGGCCGCGCGGCATAGAACTGCCAGCCCTCTTCGATGCTGTAGAAACTTGGCCTAGGCTTCTTATCATAGGCGGCGGCGTGCTGCCGCTGCGGATTGTCAATATAAATGCCCCGGGTGGCAAAGGTGGAACCTTCTTCGGTACCCATACCCGGCTGATTAGGGAAGCGCTTCTGATGTGCGTCGATATCGCCATTACCCAGGTAGTTGTAGCCCATTACCTCGATGACGTCAGATATTCCGCTCTGGAAGCCTCCACTGACACCCACCGTAATGGCCCTGGTCGAATCCAGGCTTTTGGCGTAGGCCTGCATGGTAGTGGCGATTCGGGCGCCGGTTTCACTGTTCTCAATGCCCCATTCTTCATTACCGATAGACCAGGCAATGATGCTCGGATGGTTGCGGTCACGCTGGATCATCCTCTTCATATCGCCATGCATCTGCGCATTGGTGCCCATCAGTCTGTTCTCATTAATCACCAGCATGCCGAGCTTGTCGCAGGCCTCCAGCAGCTCTGGTGTTGGCGGATGGTGCGAGCATCGGTAGGCATTGGCACCCATCTCTTTTAGTTTGCGGATGCGGTAATACTGCAGCTCGTCGGGCATCGCTGTACCGACGCCTGAATGGTCCTGATGATTATTGGTGCCTTTGAGCTTCACGTGTTTGCCATTCAGGAAGAAACCCTCTTTGGCATCGAAGCGGATGGTGCGGATGCCGAAAGTGGTTTGATAGTGGTCCGCTTCTTTTGTTCCTTCGAGGATGCTGGTGTTCAGCTGGTAAAGATGCGGCGTCTCGATATCCCACAGCTGCGGCTGCTCGACGCTAAGCTGCAGATCAAGTTCCCGCTCCTGAAATGCAGCGAGCCAGAGTTTTTCTATGCGGCCGCTGGCGACGACTTTACCGCTGGGGTCGGTTATGGTTTGCAAAAGGGTGAAGGTCTTTCCTGATGTAGATTCGTTGATGACGGTGGCCCTTGCGTTTATCTTCGCGGTGGAACCGCTGACCTGGGTGGTAACAAAAGTGCCATCGGGGGCCACATGCAAGGGCTCGTGTTTGCTGAGCCATACGTGCCGGTAGATGCCTGCTCCTTCGTAGAACCAACCTTCTTCCATGGTGACGTCTGCGCGGATCGCAATCACGTTGCTGCCTCCATAGTTGAGGTAGTCTGTCAGATCATAGCGGAAGCTGTTGTATCCACTGGCTTCGGTGCCGAGATAGTGGCCGTTGATCCAGACTGCCGAGTTGCGAAATAGACCGTCAAACTCAATGGCTATTTTCCGGCCGAGGTCGGATGCTGGAATGTTAAAGGTTTTGCGGTACCAGCCCACGGTAGCATCTGGAAAATTGCGACCTATGGCTTTGAAGCCGTGACTGAAGCTTGCTTTTTCACTGAAATCCTGCTCTACAGCCCAGTCGTGCGGCAGGTTGAGTTTCCTCCATGAGCGGTCATCAAAATCGGTGGCAGCAGCGCCATCGCCATAACCCGCCTTGGCCAGGTAGGAGAAGTAGCCTGTTCCGGTGTCAAAGTCTTTTGCTGTCTGGTAGGGATGTCCAAAGGAAAAACGCCAGTTGAAATCCATCAGCAGACGCTCCCGCCTACGTTCATCCTTCGTTTGTGCATAGGCTCCAAGCTGAAGGCAGACCATCAGAAGGAGGAGAAAACTCTTTTTCAGAATATTCATGGCTCGGCTATAATTGGTTTTAATTCCGGTTCCCTAAAGATAACAACGATCGGCAAATTACCTTATGAAACCGGGCAATTTCGTCTTACAATGTCACATTTCCGGTTTCCTTATTCTATACTTTGCCTTATCTTTGACCTGATGTCAGATCTTAAATACAACCAAAGAGGCGTGTCTGCTGGAAAAGAAGACGTACACAATGCCATAAAAAACATTGATAAAGGTTTATATCCACAGGCTTTCTGTAAAATCATCCCTGATATACTGGGTGGCGATGAAGAATGGTGCAATATCATGCATGCCGACGGGGCAGGTACCAAATCATCCCTGGCGTATGTTTACTGGAAGGAAACCGGCGACCTGTCTGTCTGGAAAGGCATTGCACAAGACGCCATTATCATGAATATTGACGACCTGCTTTGTGTTGGCGCTGTAGATCAGATCCTGCTTTCTTCGACAATCGGAAGAAACAAGAACCTCGTACCGGGGGAGGTTATTGCCGCCCTGATCAACGGTACAGAGGAAATCCTTGCGGAACTGCGTGAAATGGGGGTAGGCATCTACTCCACCGGCGGTGAGACGGCCGATGTGGGCGATGTGGTGCGTACGCTGATCGTGGACTCGACAGTTACCTGCCGGATGAAACGCGCGGATGTGATATCCAACCACACCATACAACCAGGCGACGTGATTGTAGGACTTTCTTCCTCTGGCCAGGCTACTTACGAAACGGAATATAACGGCGGAATGGGTTCTAACGGACTGACTTCGGCACGTCATGACGTTTTTGGAAAGTCTGTTGCTGTTTCGTATCCGGAAAGTTATGACCCTTCTGTTCCTTATGAACTGGTATTCTCCGGAAGCAGAAAGCTGACTGATGAGGTGGAAATCGGCTTTGGAAAGACGATGACTGCGGGTAAGCTGGTCCTCTCTCCTACCCGTACCTATGCACCCGTTATTAAGAAAATACTGGAAAACCACCGTTCGAATATCCATGGAATGGTGCATTGCAGTGGTGGTGCGCAGACTAAAGTGCTGCACTTCATCGAGAATCTGCACGTGATCAAGGATAATTTATTCCCTCTTCCGCCGCTATTTAAGCTGATCAAGGAAGAATCAGGCACCAGCTGGGAGGAAATGTATAAGGTTTTCAATATGGGCCACCGTATGGAGATCTATGTTCCTCAGGAGATTGCTGCTGATATAATTACTATTTCTGAAAGTTTCCATATTGATGCGCAGATTGTAGGTCGCGTAGAGGCGGCCGACAAGAAACAGGTGACAATTAAGTCAGAATTTGGTGAGTTCATCTACCACTAATAAATCGGCAGAGTTTGACGGCATTCTTTATGAGGCTGAAGCGACAATGAGGTCGAGTGTCATTGTTGTGCCGGATGAGGTATGCCAGCTTTTTCGCGAAAGCAAGGGTGCAGTAAGGATCCTTTGCTCCATCAAAGGAGGCGAAGAATTTCCATGTGCGCTGAACCCACGAGGCGACGGTTATGTCATTATCGCCAGCAAGCAGCTGATCAAAAAACATAAATTGATTCCGCATGTTGCCTTTCGTGTACGGGTGCGCAGTGACGTGCATGAGGGATTACAACTTCCGGAAGAGCTTCTGGAGGTGTTGATGCAGGATGAGCATTTCAGCTTTGAGTTTGAGAAGCTGCTGCCGGGACATAAGCGCGGACTGATCCACTATATTCGTTCTGCTAAATCTGTAGACACCCGTATTAAACGAAGCCTCGAAATTGCCGAAAAGGCAAAGACGGGCACTTTAGGCGGATCGAAACCAAACGACTGAGTTATGCAGGAAACAACAAAATTTGCGATGTCGCCTCAAGCGATGGAAGCGATTGAAAATGGTGCGGATAGGAAAGTGATTCTGGCGCAGACCCTAGAAAATGAGATCAAGCATGTGGAAGACCTGCTGATGGGGTACCACTTCCGGGAGCGGGGCAGTGTGGATCATCTGGAGCTTGACACCACGAACATGACGGTGGATGAACAGGGTAAGGGTTCTTTCACGGCGCGCTACATTCTGGGAATGTATAATGCATGCGCGGATCTGGATCTGAGTGATAAAGCGAAAATGGAGATTGACTTTGAGGTGGACTTTGAAAATGGAATGATCACCCTTACGGGAGAATTCTTTCCGGAGCGTGAACCTGACGATATCTGATTCTTTGCTGAACAGGAAATAAAAAAAGGCGTCTACCCTTGCGGGGCAGACGCCTTTTCTATTTACAAGCCCTATTTCTTTTTGGCTTTCTTTGTTGTTTTAATCGCAGGATCCTTGCGGATATCCAGCTCGGCAATGATGTTCTTTGCACCTCCAAGGATGTCGATACACCATAATACGTAACGGGTATCTACGCTGATGGTACGCTTGTACACCTTGTCAAAGGCGATGTCGCCCGACATAGCTTCCCAGTTACCGTCGAATGCAAGGCCGATTAATTCGCCTTCTGCATTGATTACAGGAGAACCGGAGTTACCGCCAGTGATATCGTTATTGCTGATGAAGTTCACGACCAGGTCGCCGTTCTCTCCGTATTGACCATAGTTCTTTGCGTTGTACGCATCGATCAGGTTCTGCGGAAGATCAAACTCTGCATCTCCGGGAATGTATTTCTCCATCACACCATCAATCGTGGTGGTGATATCATAGGTCATACCATTCTTCGGGCTGTAGTTTTGAACGTTACCGTAGGTGATGCGCATCGTTGAATTCGCATCCGGATACATTGCCTTACCTTGGTTCTTCTCCAAAAGCGCTTTCAGATAGGTTTTATCGAGTGCTGCTTTTTTGTTTTCGAAGTCGGAAATAGCGGTACCGAAGTTGTTGCGGATATAGTCTGCAGGCATCAGGTTGATGGCATACTTGTATCCTGGATCCTGTTCGATGCCTTTCAGCGATGGATTGCTCCAGAACGCTTTCAGTCTTTCAGGACGGATGAAGTTCGATTTCTCCCAAAGCTCATTCGCAAATTTCTGGAATGTTGCTTCCGGTGTTCCCTGCCAGTAATCCTGTGCGATCACGGTGTAGAACTTAGGGTGCTGGTTCTTTGGAATATCATTGTAGAAAGCCGACATGATCTGCACGAAGATTTTCTTGTCTGCCTGCTCATTGTACGTTTCTTCGTACTCAGCAATGCTGGCGTTCAGTTTATCCTGAGCTTCTTTCAATGCAGCAGGATCGTTCTTCTTGGACTCAAGCAGTGTTAATGCTGACTTTGCAGGAATAGCTTGCCTTACCCAGTTTGAAGCGAAGAAACCTTCGTTGATGTAGGTACGCTGAACGGCAAACGGAGCATAAGCCGCGTAAACGTCCTGGTACTGTTGCATCAGGTTGGCATACTCTGGCTTGTTAGCTGCCCATGCAGTGAATTCCTGCTCTTCTTTCATCTTCTTTTCGTAGATCTTCAGGCGCTTCAGCTGCTCTGTCTGCCCGATGAAATACTTCCAGTAGTTGGCAATTTTAGCGTGTACAGAAGAAAGTTTCAGACGTGTAGCAACGTCTTTCTCCATCACTTCGTCCCATGCTTTCAAACGGATGTCGCGAAGCTTCACGATAGTTGGAGAGGTTCTCTCTGTAGCTAGCTTTACGCCGCTTGAAGTAAGGAAACGATCTGTTCTGCCAGGGAAACCGTATACCATAGAAAAGTCGCCGTTCTTCAGTCCCTTGATGGAAACCGGAAGGTACTTCTTCGGTGTATAAGGTTTGTTGTTGGCTGAATACTCAGCAGGTTTGTTATCAGGGCCTGCATACACACGGAAGACAGAGAAGTCGCCTGTATGTCTTGGCCACTGCCAGTTGTCGGTGTCGCCACCAAACTTACCGATAGACTGCGGAGGAGTACCTACCAGACGTACGTCATTGAATTTTTCAAAGATGTACAGGAAGTATTGGTTTCCTTTGTAGAAGTCGCGCACGAAACCTTCGTAGTGAGTTCCTTTAGTCGCGTCAGCAGCGATACGCGCTCCTGCTGCCTGGATGGCATCTTCTTTCTTGTCTTCAGCAATGCCGCTTGTTGCAGCTTTGATCTTTTCAGTGACGTCTTCCATACGAACCAGGAAGTTCACGAAAAGGCCTTCAACAGGCTTTTCTTCAGCATACTGCTTTGCCCAGAAACCATTATCAAGAATGTTATCCTGTGGCGTTGATTTGGAAACGATAGCTTCGTATCCGCAGTGGTGATTGGTGAAGATCAAGCCGTTTTTTGACACGATCTCTCCTGTACAAAATCCGCCAAAGGAAACGATAGCGTCCTTCAGACTGGCTTTATTGACGTTATAGAGATCTTCAGGGGTCAGCTTGAACCCTTGTTTCTTCATTTGCTCATAGTTCTTGCCGATGAGCATCGGCACCCACATCCCCTCGTCTGCTTTGACGACCAAGCCGAACAGCATGGCCACCAGCAAGCAAGATGTAATAAAAAAATGTATCCTTCTCATTTTTGTTAATTATGATGCAAAACTAAGCATTTGCGCTATTGATTATGCGTGTTTGTATACGTTTCTGCTGTATATCCTCATCGGAAGGGGTAATGAACCAACTTTACCTGGCTATTCGCATCCTTTTCATACATCGCGATACAGTTATCCCTGAATTCCCCGGCAGGAAGTTGCGTCTCTAGCGAAATAGCTGAAGGTACGGGGCTGCCTTCGCGAAAGAAGAAGACTTTGGTCACGCCGTATTTGGTATGAGGCATGTAATTGCCATAGGTTTCCATTTCTTTCCACAAGGTATCGGGGGTGCTAACGGAGTAAAGGCGCAGGATGGGACCTGTGTTGTTCTCGTTGCGGGTGAATCCTTGCTCTTTGAAGTTTCCCTTCAGATCTTCAGCACCGGGCTGAAAGAATGCATCTTTCATCATGTAAAGCAATCCGGCTATGACGATGAGGATCAGTATATAATTACGTTTTTTATTCATCTATTTTGTATTGTGCAAATGCGGCTTATTCGGGTCGGCCGGGAACGAGAGCATGTATTTCACGATCTCTTCTGCCTCTTCCCTGCTCAGTTTGGGATGCGGAGGCATCTCGCGACTGCCCCAGATGCCCTGGTTGGGTTTGACTCCGAGCATCACGATATGGCCAAGGTGAGTGATGTTGGCTTCTGTGGCCGGGTACTCTGCTGCCAGATGCTGGAAAGAGGGACCGACGATAGCCTGACTTTCTGCGTGACAACCTCCGCAATCCTCACGATCGAACAACATTTTTCCTTTTGCAAACTCAATGGTGTCTTTTTTTTCTTCTTTCTTTTCCGCAGTCTTTCCCCCGGGGGAATTACATGAGGCAAATATAAGCGATGCTAATAGTAGATGAATCTGTTTAATCATATCTTGTCTTCTATGTGAATTTACAACAACATAAAGGGGCTATGGTTGAAGAAAATAGCCGATGTGCACTATTCCTGTTACGTTAAGCTGTCTAAAAATGGTGTTTTTATATATATTTGAGTTCTAGACCCCTTACATTATGCTAAAAGAAGAGAGACAAGCCTACATCATCAAGCAAATAAACCTGCACAATAAAGTTCTATCATCTGACCTGAGCATTCAGCTCGCGGTATCGGAAGATACGATCCGCAGGGACCTGAACGAACTTGCAGAGAGTGGCAAGATCCTGAAGGTGTATGGCGGGGCTTTGTCGAAATCTTTTCATTATCCTTTTCAGCAGAATGATGTCTATGCTAAAGATGCAAAGAAGGTGATTGTGCAGAAAACAATGAACCTGCTGCAGAATGGCATGGTGCTGTTGGCGGGCGGAGGAACCACCATGATTGAATGGGCGCGCTCCGTTCCTGAGAATATTCAGTGTACTGTCTTTACGGTAAGCCCTCTTGTGGGCCTGGAGCTTACGGAGCGTGCAGGCGTGGAGGTGATCCTGATAGGCGGACAGCTTTCGAAGAACTCACACATTAACACGGGCGCATTAACGATTAATCTTCTGGCAGATATCAAGGTCGATCTCTGCATCATGGGAACCAACGGGCTCTCTTATGAGGGCGGCGTAACGGAGTCTGACTGGGAAGTGGTACAGGTGAAGAAGGCTATGCTTAAATCGGCTCAGAAAACAGCGGTGATCAGCATCGGCGAGAAATTGGAGTCGGTACAGAAGATGAAGATCTGCGGACTGAACTCCATCAGCTATCTGATTACTGATCTGAATCCTGAAGACCCGCAGCTGGCTAAATACGCAGAAGCTGTTCAGGTACTATAAGAACCTGAACAACTCTCTAATCCGTATCAGATACACTCCTTGAGGAGGTAAATGATCGATTTATAGTTTTTCCCAACCGCATCTGACATGGCCATTTCGCAGGTCTTGGATGTAGAATAATAGCCGTCGTATTCTTTTTGTTTGACTTCTAAGGCTTCGGGCATACTGGCTGAGCGTGTGAGCTCGGGAAAGAGGAATCCTCTGTCGCCGGCCATTCCGCAGCATCCTGCATGAAGCGGAATATCGACCACTTCAGCCATCTGGCGGGCAATGCTGACAAACTTGGCTTCGAGCCCCATATGCTGCAGGGAGCATACCGGATGAAGTGCCACCGCATTTTTCTTCTGCCTGATGGTTAATCGCGGTAAGAGGTAGTCGCTGATGTATTCGATGCTGTCGATGATTTTTATGGCATCGTACCGTTGCTGATTCTCCTGAGTCAGTGCCGGCCTGCAACCCTGAAGGGTATGCGTACAGGAGGTTATGTCGAGTACAACAGGATATTTCCCCTGATCCGTCCAGCGCCATAGCTTTTCAACCGTCTGGTTAACCGTATAAGCATAGGCATCGTTGAAGCCTTTAGAAGAGAACAGTTGTCCGCAGCAGGTACCTGCAATCTCATCAGGAATCCAGAAGCCCACATCGGCTTTTTCAGAGACTTTTTTAAACACATCCACGATGCTGTCTTCCTTATCTGCCGATCCACCCATGTTGCGGGATATACAGGTTGGGAAGTAAATGGCAAGGGTCTTTTCCGTTTTCAGATTAGCTGAGCCGTGGGCCTTCTTATGTGCGGAAGCGTGCAGCTGGTTGCTCCACAATGGCATTACCGGCATAACCTTTTTGATGGCGCCCGTAGTTCTGACGAGGGTATTGGGACCAAGGACCTTGTTCATGACGTTACCTGCCTGCAGCGCGAGCTTTACGGCACCAGCAACGGGACTGAAGTTCTTAGCGACCATCATGGCTACGCCATTGGCAAAATCGCTGTGGCTTTCCCTGCGGAGGCGCTTTACAAGGGATCCGGTGTTAATGTCTACCGGGCAGGCAGTGGCGCAAAGGCCATCTACAGCACAGGTTTCGAGGCCATCGTATTGGTACTCCCTGAGCAGTTCCTTGTAGGTCTGCGTTTTGCCCTCACGCTTTAGTTTTAGCAGTTCGCGCCTGACGACGATACGTCGACGCGGTGTGAGGGTGATATTGCGGCTCGGGCATTTGTATTCGCAGAAACCGCATTCCATACACCGGTCCACTTCCTCTTCTACCCTGGGGAGTTCCTTGAGATTCTGAATATGCGCGTTTTTGTCGGCATTGATGATGACGCCCGGGTTCAGGAGGTTCTTCGGGTCAATAACGCTCTTCAGCGACTTCATCACCTGGTAGATTTCTTCTCCCCATTCGGTTCCGACAAAAGGAGCCATGTTCCTGCCTGTGCCGTGCTCTGCTTTCAGTGCACCGTCGTATTTCCTTACTACCAGGTCCACAACGTCCTGCAGAAAGCGATTGTATCGCTCAATTTCCGACTGCGTTTCGAAGGACTGAGTCACCACGAAGTGGATGTTGCCATCCTTAGCATGTCCGAAGATGATTGCCTGATGATAGCCGTGGGCCTTGAAGAGGCCGTGCAGGTCGAGGATAGCATCCCCCAGTTGTGATACAGGGAAGGCGATATCCTCCAGGATCACGGAAGTTCCGCTTGCTCTGACCGCACCTACGGCAGGGAACATGCCTTTTCTGATCTTCCAGAGGAAAGCCTGCTCAATAGGATTACTGGTGAATACCGGTGCATTGAGCATGGAAAGTTCCGGCGCGACGGCCAGGAAGCGTTCGCTCTTTGCGTCGAGCTCCTCCTGGGTGTTGCCCTGGTACTCCACCAGAAGAGCAGCGGCGCTTTCGGGAAGCGTTTTGAGCACGTCGGGCACTCCGGGGATGTGCTCCACGGACCGAAGCGAGGCCCGGTCCATAAGCTCCACGGCTTCGGCGCCCGAATTGGTGAGCGGTACGATCGCCTTACAGGCAGCGAAGATATCCGGGAAGTAGATTAGTGCGGTGGATTTCATCGGGTAATCAGGCACAGTCTGCATGACGGCTTCGGCAATAAACCCGAGGGTGCCTTCAGCGCCGATCAGCAGGTGTGCGAGAATATCCATGGGCTCTTCATGATCGATGAAAGAGTTGACGGAATATCCAACCGTATTTTTGGTCTTGTACTTGCTCCTGATTCTCGCGTAGGTATCCGGATTGCTCCTGATCTGGTCGCGAAGCGCGACAAGAGTATCGTAAATAGCCGGATTTTCCAGACGGAAGCGGCTGTAGTCTTCTTTTCTCTCCGTTGTATAGCTTAATCCACTGGGCAGGATGAAGCGGATGAAACGGGTGGTATGGTAGGAGTTGCGGCTTACTCCGCAACACATGCCACTGGCATTGTTGGAAAGGATTCCTCCCATCATAGCCGAGTTGATACTGGCAGGATCAGGCCCAATCTTCTTTTTGAACTTTTTCAGCTGGGCATTGACCACAGCACCTGTTACGCCGGGCTGCACCCTTACTGACTCGCCTGCATCTTCCACCCTGACAAGGCTCCAGTACTGACTGAGATCGACCAGGATCCCATCGGTGATAGATTGCCCTGATAGGCTGGTGCCTGCAGCGCGAAAGGTTAAAGGAATGCGATGTTCATGGGAGAATCGGAATAAGCCTTTTACCTCCTCCTCAGAAACAGGCTGTACTACTGCTTTCGGCTGCAGATAATAGAAACCCGCATCTGAAGCATAAGAAACCACATCTATCAACCTCGATTTAATCCTTGCCTTCGGCATGATGGCCTCCAGCATTCTTCCTATATTCATAAACGATCGTACAACTCGTGCAATATTAATAAATAACGCCCTTCCGTTCTTCTTCTGTATGGTGTCTGCTTGTTAAAAGAAGGAGAAGGTAGGTAATGCATCCATTGATAACAATTAGCTCAAAACCGATGGAATATCCTGTCAGAGCAGGTGAATATTTGTCGATTAAGAAAGAGATCACCGGTGACAGGATACAAAAGAACGGCACCAGTTTGTCTTTTACTGCTCTTTTAGAAATCATCCCGAAGGCAAATAGGCCAAGCAGGGGTCCGTAGGTGTAACCTGCTGCTTTGAATATGGAGTTTACTACCGAATCATCGTTGATGGCTTTAAACACGAGGATAACCAGCAACATAACTACGGAGAAAACCACGTGCACCAGGTGACGGGTGCGGATCAGCTTCGGATCATTGTGGTTATCTTTCTTGTTAAAGTTTAGAAAGTCTACACAGAACGAAGTGGTTAAAGCCGTTAGCGCAGAATCTGTGGTGGCAAAGGTTGCTGCAGTAAGTCCCAGCATAAAAACGATAGCCGGAAGCACGCCCAGATAGTTGAGTGCTATTTCGGGGAATACATGGTCTGGTGTTCCGAGTGAGGCTACATCGATGCCCTTAGCTGCGGCATAGCTGTAGAGCAGAGATCCAACACTGAGGAAAAAAATGTTCATGACGACGAATACGCCGGTGAAAGTGAGCATGTTCTTTTGTGCCTCCCCGATATTCTTGCAGCTCAGGTTCTTCTGCATGAGGTCCTGATCAAGCCCAGTCATGGCAATGGTAACGAACACGCCGCCAAGGAACTGTTTGATAAAATGATTTTTATTCCCAATGAAGTCTTCCCAGAAAAATATCTTCGAGTACGAGCTGGTTTTCACGGTCTCGATGGTGCCTGCGATATCCAGGTTGAGGCTTTTGGAAATGAAATAGATCGACAGCATAACCGACGAAAGCAGAAATACCGTTTGCAGTGTATCCGTGATGATGATGGTCTTTAATCCACCTTTGAAGGTATAAGACCAGATCAGTACCAGGCAGATGGCAATGGTAACCCAGAAGGGAACGTTCCATGCGTCGAAGATAAACTTCTGCAGGACGATGGCTACCAAATAAAGCCTGAAGGCCGAACCGATAGTACGCGACACCAGAAAGATCATGGCACCCGACTTATAGCTCCAATGCCCCAGTCTGTTTTCCAGGTAGGTGTAAATAGAGATCAAGTTGATGCGGTAATACAAAGGCAACAGAACGGTAGCGATCAGCAGGAAGCCAACGGCATTGCCCAGAACAAACTGGAAGTAGCCAAAGCTACTGTTGACAACTGCACCCGGAACAGAGATAAACGTCACTCCCGATAATGCAGTACCAATCATCCCGAAGGCGACGAAGTACCACTTGGAATTACGGTTGGCAATGAAGAACGAGGAGTTGTCGGATGATCCCTTCGATGTGAAGTACGATACAAGGATCAAAAGGGCAAAGTACCCGATCAGGAAAGATAATAATACTATTGGAGACATAATAAGCTTTGGAAGGAATGAGAATTACTTAGCGGTGGCCTCGATAGCTTTACGTACGCTGCCGTACTTCTGGAGCAGTTCTGCTGCAGTTGGCTCTGGAGTGCCCGTTTCGTTCATGATGATTTTTACACCACGTTCGTAGAGCTTCTTATTGGTCAGCTGCATGTCGACCATTTTGTTTCCCTGCACACGACCTAAGCGGATCATGACACAAGTGCTCAACATGTTCAGCACAAGCTTCTGTGCAGTACCCGATTTCATGCGCGTAGAGCCGGTAACAAACTCTGGGCCTACAACTACTTCTACAGGGTATTTTGCTTCGGCAGCAACGGGACTTCCACTATTGCAGACGATACAGCCAGTTACGATGCTATTCTCGTTTGCTTTCTTCAATCCCCCGATTACATAAGGAGTAGTGCCTGATGCAGCTATACCAACAACTACGTCTCCCTCGTCGATATCGTATTCTTTCAGGTCAAGCCATGCCTGGTTAATATCATCTTCAGCAAATTCGACTGCCTTACGGATGGCGGTATCGCCTCCTGCAATGATTCCGACGATCCAGTCGAAGGGCACACCAAAAGTAGGAGGACATTCAGAAGCATCAAGGACACCGAGGCGCCCGCTGGTGCCGGCACCGATATAGAACATGCGGCCACCGTTCTTCATTTTCTCAGCAACCACTTCGGCCAACTTTTCTATTTGAGGAATGACCTTTTCAACAGCAGTCGGTACGGTTTTGTCCTCCCGATTGATGTTTTCGAGGATTTCCTTCACTGACATCTTCTCTAAATTGGTATAATTTGAATCCTTCTCTGTTATTCTTTCCATTGTATTATAAATGCTGTTCGTTATCAATATTAATATACTATACGCGTCAATGCGCGTGATATCAGGATATGGAGTTTCGACTTTGATGACTGAAACTCATCTTTCGCGTTAAAGGCCCTGAGATGTCAGGGTCGCCGGTGCTGCGCTGATCCCGGCACCAAACTGGTATCTGGAAGAGACAGTCACAGGGAGCGTTCCACCCGGGACAAGTCTACCTTCGATAAAGTCGATGGCCGTATCGTGCATCAACGGATCATCTTCGTAGCAGGCTACCAGATTCTTATTTTCTGAAAAATTGCTAATCAGATAAGGATTTCCGAATATAAAACTAAATACGTTTTCTTTTGCGCCCAAAGTGCTGATAAAGCGTACGGCATCTTTGCTGACTCCAAAGTTTGCAGCAGGATACTTCTTGTACTTGTGAACGCCGAGGAAAACCACATCATACTTATCTCCAATGAGTTGAAGCAGACTATCGGCAGAGGCCTGAGTGGCAGTATGCGGCAGGAAAAATGCATCAGCATTCATGCGGCTCTTCAGTTCAGTACCGAACTTGCTGCTTTTATCAAGACCGATACCGACGTATGCGACTTTCCTGGATTTAAGGTTATTAAGTAAGGCGCCATTGTCATTACGAAGAAGCGTGATGGCATTTTTGTAGACCTGCTGTTTCAAAACGTCTGTCTGTGCATTCAGATCGTGGGTCAGTGAGGTGGTATCAATTTTGGTAACCTGATTGAGGCCCAGGTTATACTTGGCCAAAAGCACACGGTTCACTTTCTCGTCAATATCAGCCCAGCTAAGGTTTTTCTTGCGAACTGCCTTCCTAATCTTGCGGATGCTTCCTTTGATATCTCCGGGCAGGCAAAGCATATCATTGCCCGCAATGAGTGATTGTACCGCGGCCTCCCCTTGCGGGTAAAATTTGGCAACGCCTTTCATTTCGAGAGCATCGGTGAAAGTAAGTCCCTTAAAGCCCAGATCCTGGCGGAGCAATTTACTCACATTGTTCGGAGAAAGGGAGGTAGCACGGTTTGTCGTGCTGTCGATCGCCGGGATATAAAGGTGAGCGACCATAACACTGCCAATACCATCTTTGATCATGGTCTTGAAAGGATACAACTCCAGTTCATCCAGCTGAGCAAAAGATTTGTTGATTACAGGCAGATCGTAGTGTGAGTCAACAGAGACATCTCCGTGTCCGGGGAAGTGCTTAGCACAGGCAAGAACGCCATTATCCTGCATTCCCTTCATGATACTGCTACCGAAAGTAGCGACTTTGTATTTATCTTCTCCGAAGGAGCGGAAGTTGATGACCGGATTAGCGGGGTTGTTATTGATATCGACCACGGGAGCATAATCGACCTGTATGCCGATACGTTTGCACTGAGCGGCGATAGCCTCTCCTGCATGATAGGCAATAGAGGGATTCTGAACCGCTCCTATCGTGAGCTGATCAGGAAAGGGAATCACGTCAGAGAAGCGCATTCCAAGACCTGTTTCGCCATCCACGCATACCATCAAAGGCGTTTTTGCCTTTTCCTGCAATTTGTTAATAAGCAGGGCCTGCTGAAGAGATGTTCCCTGGAACAGGCAGATCGACCCGATATTGTATTTACGAATGTATTTCAGAACATCTTCCTCAAAGAATTTGACACCTCCGGGACTGGTGGTCGATGTACGGATAACCATCAGCTGGGCTATCTTTTGCTTCTTTGATAATTTCTTTATAGTGCTGTCCGCCCAATGCCTGGATTGCGGAGTAACTTCCAAAAAACGTTGTGCAAAACTCCCGGTAGAAGAGAAAAGAAACGCAATCAGTAATATCTTCTTCATTATAATTTTTATTATTCCAGCTCTCCTACTTCGCGTAGTTGAGACATACTATTTTTCCATCCATCGTACTCATCAGCACGGAACTTTTGCCAAATGGCAGCATGGGATTGACCAGGGCATTGGAGCTCTTGTATTGCCAAACCACCTTACCTGTTTTTCGATCTATCGCTGTAGCCAGGCCAGAGTTACTTGGCACGTAAATCATCCCGTTGCTTTCGACGATCTCTGAGGGACTGAGTTCATAGGGCAGCTTCAGTTCGGTTGTAAGGCCTACCTGCAAGGAATCAGCTTTGGTTGAAACCCCAAAGAGTTGTCCGTCCATGGTCTTTACGTAGACCAGGCTACCATCTTTTGACAAGCCCATTGATTCGCGAACACGACCCTCTTTCATCTGCTGTCTCCAGACCACCTTACCTGTAGCTGCATCGAAGGCTGTCATGAAGCGATCAGGAGCGACGATAAATACGCGGCCATTTGATGCTACAGGGTAGCAGGCTGCAGGTGAGAACATGCGGTTAGCATTACCGTTATTCCACTTCCAGACGAGCTTTCCGTTTTTCTGATCAAGTGCGTAGAAATCATGTCCCCAGCAGCCGAAAAAGATTTTTCCCTGATAGATAAGAGGACGGGTGACAACAAAGCCTTTTACTTCTGCAAAGTCCCACAGAAGTTTGCCGGTACGAATATCGAGCGCCCTGAAGTGGCCATCAGAGCCGCCTATATAAGCGACCTGATTCTCGATGACCGGAGAGCCTAGTACTGCCTTTCCGGTTGCAAGTTTCCAGAGGAGCTTTCCATCATTCAAGCCAACGCAGTAGATGTGGCCATCTGAAGAACCGACCACGACATAGTTGCCCGAGATTGCAGGAGTTGAATATATCTTACCACCGGTATTGAATGACCATCTTTTTTTACCGGTCTTAAAATCGAGTGCATACAGGTCGCCATTGGTGTTAGCCGCAACAGCAAGTCCCTTGCCTACAGCCATACCACTGCCCACGTCGCTTTGATCCTGGAATTCCCATAGTTTTCTGACATTTGGGTATTTGGCGTTTACTGCAAATGAAGGACGGGGGTATTGCTGATTTGAGGATGCAAACCGGTAGTTAACCATTGGAACATCCAGCCACTTGTTTTGAGTGCTGACCAGAGGTCTGCGATCTTCGAAAACAGCTTTTCCGTCCTTAATGGTGACGATGTTGTACCCTCCGATGCTGTCTTTTGCACGCAGGTTTGAGCGGCCCATTACTTGTGGGATCCCTTCAAAGTTATAGAGCTTGTTCTGGTGACCGTGGCCGCAGAGCATCAATTGGATATTTCTCTTCTTGACCTTGTCTAGTGCGTCATACCAGTTATTCAAAGATGAGTCCTGTGGATAATGATTGATATAGATCAAGGGCATTTCAGGCTCCTTCATATTGTTCAAAACTGAATCAAGCCACACAAGGTTTTCGCGTGGCACCTGCCCGGGGCTCATTCGCATATTCGGGCCTGAGCTTGTAGCCGCAAATTGATAGCCTCCATGAACGAAGGCGAAGGTTTCTGATCCGAATACTTTACGAAAGCTATTGGCACCACTCTCCGACCAATTGGAGTCATGGTTCCCCCCGATTACATACCAGGGTTTGTTCAGGCTATCGAGGATCCGATGAGCAAGCGCCAGTTCTATATCCGCTCCAAATTCGGTGATATCACCTGTTACTAAAACAAACTCCAAAGAGCTATTGGCATTGATATCCTGCACAGTGCGTCGTAAATCATCCGCGCCTGTAGCTCCACCCACATGCGTATCCGTAACGAATGCAAAGCGCACGGACTGTGCATGCAGCACCTGGCTGGAACAAAGCAGCGCGAGCCATAAAAAAACAGGTCTGATGTAGTTCATGATTTTATTTTGACTTAACCTGGATGCTGTTTGATGGAAGACTTTCGTTCTTCAGGCGGTCGAGGGTGGTAACCACGTAGACGTACTTCGACCTTTTCTTCGTTTCCTGATCTTGGAATGAAAGCTTGGAACTGTCGAAACTGATGTTTCTGATCTTCTCCGGATTGTTAATATCTATATTCTCTCCTTTGTCGAAGCGATATACCACATAACCATAGGCGGCTTCGTTGTCACGTACCGGAAGCGGCTGATTCCATGCAAGTTCGTTCTTCCCTTTAGATCGCTTGACCTGAAGGTTTAAAGGAGACTGTGGGGGAATTGCATCGAGCCATATCATGGTTGGAAGCAGAGCCTTTGAGCGATACAGATCCTGTCGAAGAGAGTCTTGAAACCCTGCCAGATTATTTGTCAGTGATTTGGAACTGAAATATACGCTTCCCTGTACCCTTGGATTTTTTCTGAGGTAGCGCACCTGCTCCGGAAGCTGGTTCTTTTCTTTCCATCCCTCGCGCTGTTCAGTAGCGCGGTAGACACCCTGACCGATATATACGTGTTTCCCGAAGGCATTATTACTCCACCAGTCTACCAACTTCTCATACGCCGCCGCAGGGTATTTGAACGGAAAATAAACCTGAGGATTTATATAGTCTATCCACCCTTCGGAGAGCCACTTGCGGGCGTCTGCATATAGGCCGGCGTAACCGGAAAGGCCGTTTGTCTCCGAACCGAGTGGGTCTTCTTTTTTATTTCTCCATATACCGAAGGGGCTGATGCCGAACTTCACGTATTTCTTTTCTGCATGTATACTGTCGTTCAATTCTTTGATCAGCATATCTACATTATTGCGTCGCCAGTCTTCGATGGACTTAAACGAATTGCTTCCATAAGCCGTGAAGGTGAGGCTATCAGGCAATGCGGGTTTATCAGGATAAGGGTAAAAGTAGTCGTCGAAATGCACGCCGTCGATGTCGTAGTTACGGACAACATTCATGATAATAGAGACGATATATTTCCTTACCTCAGGAATTCCCGGATTGAAATATTTTTTGTTGGCATACGTAAAGAACCACTCGGGCTTTGTACGTGTAATATGCCTTGCGCTGATATCAGCGTCTACAAGATTATTGGTTGCCCGGTAAGGGTTAAACCATGCATGCAACTCCATTCCTCGTTGGTGAGCTTCCTGGATGGCAAACTCAAGCGGATCATAGAGCGGTGCAGGAGCTACTCCCTGTTTACCTGACAAAAACATGCTCCACTCCTCAGTACCCTTTGCATATAGTGCGTCAGCGGAAGGACGGATCTGGAACATGATGGCGTTCATCCCTGATTTTTGATGCTCGTCAAAAATCCCGGTCAGCTCCTTTTTCTGTTTGTCTGAATTAAGGCCTCTTTTGGATGGCCAATCGATGTTCTGAACTGTGGCTACCCATACACCTCTGAACTCGCGCTTCGGATCAGGGGTCTGACTTTTCGCGACAAATGACAGGAGGGTAATGAAAAGCAGGCCAGTAAAGTTTTTAATCATAGTGTTTAGTAAAAACCCTCCGGTAGGTGCCGGAGGGTTTGTTAATGGTATTTATTCCCAACCTGGGTTTTGTGTTAATGTTGATCCGTTTTCTTTGTACAGTACAATCTGATCCTGCGGAATCGGATTCAGATAAATCCGCGGATTAGTAAACTTCCTCTGAGACTCAGGCTTCCAAGCTGGTGTGATATAACCTTCGGAATCAGCCGGATCCATATCCAACACGACGCTGGCTGCAAGCTTTGGAAAGTCTGACTTCTTCAGATAGGCGCCTCTGTTGATGTCAGGGTTGGCTTGAGTATCTGTATATTCCAGTTTCTTCCATCTTCTCAGGTCATCCCATCTGAAACCTTCATAGACCAATTCGACTCTTCGCTCTCTTCTTATTTCCCAAAGTATAGAAGAGATATCAGCATCCTTCTGCGGATCTGTGTAAGGAACATTCCTCACAACAGCTACGTCGCCGCTTACCTGCAATGCAGGCATATTGATACCGGGTCTGCTTCTAAGTACATTGACAGAAAGATTAAGATCCTCGTTTGTCAAGGCTGGCCCTCCCACTGTAGCGAGTTCTGCAGCAGCTTCTGCGTAGTTGATCAATACCTCTCCAAAACGGATTATTGGAGCATCTGTAGGATTTAAGTTTAATGTACCTATAGTTTGATCTTTGATCGATTCATTTAAGAACTTATGAGTCGCGTAACCAGTAGTTGAAGAGGCACTTACTACACCTGCAGGACGAAGTTCGCTTACAAACGTTTCCTTGATACGCGGATCCCGGTTGGTCATAACCTGAGCGATAGTTTTATCACCCTGATACACGGTCGAAAGGGAAATTGGTAAACCATCAGAAGCTAGATAGGATTCAATTAGATCCTTCGGTGCACCAGTTTGAGCCTCTTTGTTATTATAGGACATTAAGGCATGCGTAAGGACTCCCTCAACATATTGTCTGTAAAGGAGGACTTCAGTGTTACCATTTAAGTCCAAAGAACTGAATACATCACGATAATTTTTCAACGAATATTTTTTCGAAGCAATTACCTCGGCAGCAGCCCACTTGGCGGCTTCCAGATATTCCTTTGCTTTCGCTGTATTATTCATATGATATTTCTGCCACGTTCCTTCAAAAAGGAACACCCGAGACATAAATGCTAAAACTACATACTTATTAACCGTTAATCCAGCCTTTCCATCAACGGCCCGAACATTCGCAGCTGCATATTTAAAATCCTCCAGGACTTTGTCCATTACTAAAGTCCGTGGATCTCTTGGCTGATAAAGCAATGCAACGTCTTTCTCATCAATTACTTGATCATAGTAAGGAACATCGCCAAAACGCTTCACCAAATCGAAATATTCCAGTCCCCTGAAAAACCTACCTATTCCTTGCCAGTGCAGCTTTGCCTCCTCAGGCATGTCTGCATCAACCTCCATATTCTGGACTTTTGACAAAAACAGGTTTGCTTTTCTAACATACGTAAAGGTCCAACCTCCACCCGACGCAGGAACCACCCTGGTGTATTCCGGCGGGGTTCCTGAAGCGAAATCATCATTTAAAGCCTGACCGGAAAAATAATTCCCCCAGGTATTCCCTGATCCATATCCGGTGAAATAATCAGTGTAAAAACCATAAGCAAAGGTTCTTACGTTAGCTTCGTTTGTCCAATAAGTACCATCTGACAACTGGTCAAGTGGCGGTTTCTCTAAATAATCTTCTTTGCAGCTAACAACTGTAGTTAACCCGAGGCAAAGCAGCGCTAATATTTTAATTTTCATTACTATCAAATTTTACAATGTAACTTGTAATCCTAAAGAAACAGATCTGCGGTAAGGATAAACCCTTCCAAAGGCAGCGGAGTCATTTGCACCCGCTTCAGTAACATTGACCTCCGGGTCAATTGGAACATTTCCTAGCTTATCCCATTCAAACAAGTTCTCACCGCTAAAATAAAATCTAAGACGTTCGATATGAGCTTTACGTGTAAGTGCCTGAGGCAAAGTATAGCCGACCGCTAGGTTTTTAAGTCTTAGGTAAGCAAGATTTAAAAGGTATTTCGTTTGTGGATAAAAGTTTTTGGTACTAGATTCACCAATTTGAGTAACGCGCGGATAAAAAGCGTTTGGATTTTCTTCTGTCCAATAGTCTAATTGATGAGCATACCAAGCTTCTCCAGGTCTCCAACCGGGAACAAACATCGGCCCCTGTGCCCAGAAATCTCTTTTTCCAACCCCCTGAAAGAAAACGTTGAAATCAACGCCTTTGAAATCTGCACCGATGCGGAAACCGTACTGATACCGTGGAGTCGTGTTACCTATAACTTTTTGGTCGCCAGGGTTCTCTACAGTGTTGTCTCCCCTCCAGATGACACCATCTCCATTTGCATCTACATACTTTATATCACCTGGGCCATAAAAGAAGCCGCTTCCTTCGAACTGAGCCTGGCTAGGAATTCCTTCTTTGAGAACATAACGTCCATCCTGCAATATTGGAGCACCATTAGCATCTTGAGCAAAATCGTCTTTCGTGAAAAAGCGATCAGTCTCATAACCCCAGATTTCGCCAAGGGTTTTGCCCTGGTAATTGCCGGATATTGCGCGCGACCCCTCGAATTTAGTAAGCTTCTCTTTGAAGTCAGCTAACGTACCTGTTGCATTAATGGTTAATCCATTACCGAATCGGTGATTAAAATCCACAGCTAGTTCCCATCCTGTTGTTTGTAATTCGCCGAAATTTCTTCTCGGAGCCGCAGCACCGTATGAACTAGGCAAAGTAGCACCCGCTGAATGCATATCCTTGGTTGTTCTTTGATACCAGTCAAATACTACTCCTACTTTGTCGTTCAACAATCGTGCATCAAGTCCAAAATCGAGTGTAGCAACGCTTTCCCAGGTAAGAGTACCAGAAATAGGGGCCGGTGTTCCAGTAACAAGTACTTTTTGTCCATCTATTAACCAGTTTGAATTGCTAGTTGGCAAAACGGAGTAAATACTGCTTACCGCAGTGTTCTGGTTTCCAATTTCACCCCATGATCCTCTAAACTTCAATGTCGAAAGAACTGGCTTTACAGCCTTCATAAACGGCTCCTCGCTGATAATATACCCTGCGGACATTGACGGGAAAAAGCCCCATTTTAAATTCGGAGATAATCTGGACGATCCATCATAGCGTCCGTTAAGCTCAAAAAGAAACTTGCTTTTATAGCTATAGTTGATTCGTCCAAAAGCACCCGCCGTATTCCAATGCCCCCTCGCGCTTCCTATAAGTTGATCTCCAGTAGCCAGAACAGGTTCTACCAGGTTGGGATCGATCAAACCGAGACGAGATGATGTATGTGAGTAATTTTGGAAGGTCTCTACATCACCACCTGCGATTACTTTGAAAGCATGATCGTTGATATCTTTAGAATAAGTTCCAAACAACTTACCGGTGTGCATATCAGACCAATAAGAATAGTACTCAGCCTTATTGTAACTTGCACTTGTATAATTCTGATATGGAATCTGTCCATTAGACAGTCCTGCCCAATAGTTCAAAGCAGTAACAGATCCTCCTGCATTACGTTGGTGATTATTCATCGACGTGTAGGTATAATCAGCATCTACGGTCAGACCTTTAAGCGGTTTAAGTGTACCACCAACTGACACGCGAGTAAGCCCTGACGTATGTTTATTCATATTTGCCTGCTCAACTTCAGTAACAGCATTTCTGAAAGGCTTACCTTCATAAGTTCCATAGGGATGAACGACCGGCCAGCGATACAGATAGTACCATGGATCATAAACAGCAGCTGCAAAGACAAAAGGCTGCTCCAGAACCGAGTTGGAATACAACACTTTTCCTCTCGCATCAAACCAGTTGTTAACCGAGGTATTCACACCAAGGTTTAGATTGTAACGTGAAAACTGGTCTGGATTAGCTTTCAATACACCTTCTTGTCCGAGGTAGCCGACTCCAAGATTAAAACTCGTTTTCTCGCTTCCTCCGGAAACCGAGATGTTGTGGTTTTGCTGTGGAGTACGATCTCTCATGAACATTTCATTCACGTCCCAGGGACGGTAAAAGAAAAGACGATTATCTCTGATTTCAAAATCCCGTCCTAAAACCATTTCATTTCCTAAATCTTTACCACCATACAAAGTCTCCCACTCTCTCATCTTTTCTATTGCAATTTCGTCGATAGAAACGCCCACTGCGCTGAAGAGTGGATAGCTGGGATTAGTTCTTCTGAAAGCAAGGAAAGCCATTTCGGCGCCTTCTGCTGCAGGCGCGATCTCTGGTGTGGTTGTTGGATTGCTGTAAGAAAAGTTATTTGAATACATAACTCGCGTTGGAGCTCCTTTCTTACCGGTCTTTGTTGTAATTAAAATTACCCCCCAGGCTCCACGCGTTCCGTAGATCGATGTTGAAGCCGCATCCTTTAAAACAGATATGGACTCAATGTCTTCCGGATTGATCAATTGAAGGCTCGGAATCTCTACGTTATCCACAAGAATGAGTGGTTGAGCTCCGCCTGTTCCTGTTAAAGTACCCGTATTTCCTCTCAGCTTTATGTTTGGATTTTGTCCGATAGCTCCGCTGGATGTAGTAATACTAAGTCCCGGTGTTGTACCCTGAAGAGCCCGACCGACGTCAGTAACAGGTCTTGACTGCAGTACTTCTGTGTCTACTGTCGAAACAGCTCCTGTAAGATTTGCCCTTTTCTGTGTACCATAACCGACCACAACTACCTCGTCGAGCGACTTCGAATCAGCCCCCAATTTAACGTTAATTACTGCGTTAGCAGCAACTGTCTTCTCCTGGGTAGCAGACCCAATAAAACTGAACACCAATACCTGGCCCTGATTAGCACGAAGGGTATACTTTCCATTCATGTCCGTGCTGGTGCCCTGGGCTGTTCCTTTGACCTTCACAGAAACACCCGGCAATGGCGCACCGTCATCAGCGGAAATAACCGTTCCGGTTATTGTCCTTTGCTGTGCAACAACATGCACAGAGATCATGATGAGGCTCATTAAAAATGCGAGTAGCCTTTTTTTCATAACATTGTTTTGATTTAAGTTTTTTTGATTTAATGGATCACGTCAAGGCATCTTTGCAGCAACAAAAAAGACCTGACACTAACAAATTTAAAGAATAGATATTTGAAAAACGATACGTTCTTGCAAGTTCTTTTAAAAGTTTTGCACAAAAACGCAAGCCTATGCAAAACATCCCAACACAAAGAAGATAAAAATATCAGAAAATGGGCTTATTTGATGAAAATCTAGCTATAAAGAAGGTATTTTCTTCTCATTTTCTTAAATAACAACAATTTCGGCTCCCAACTTGCCCTTATCCGTTCTTCACTCACTCCTGCAATGATCTGCTCTTTTAATTCCTTGGTTCCCGCGAGCTTGTCAAAGTTCCCTATCTCTTTACTTTGCTTATAATCAAAGAACTTTTCTTTGTATGGATAGGCCTTATACATTTCAATCAACCAGGACAAATTGAGCTTCTTTGCTGCTTTAAGCTGCACAAGATCAACAGTACGCAAATCTAAACCAAAACATTCCTGCCCCATAAAGAGCGGTGTCTCACTCATACTCTTGATGCTTTGGGGAGTAAAGGAAAAAGAGTACTTACCCTTCAAATCCGGGTTTCCCAACACCGTAAAAGGAAAGTGGGTTCCTCTCCCCTGACTGATGATCGTTCCTTCGAATAAACAAACGGAGGGATAAAGCAATATCGACGCGTTCGTATTCAGATTCGGTGACGGCGCAACGGGTAGTACATAAGGCATATTGTGATTGTAGTTTGCCAGTGGAATTACCTTGATTTTACACTTAACGCCATTCGCCAACCATCCCTCACCATTGATCATTTGAGCATACTCTGCCACGGTCATACCATGTGCTACAGGTACCGGATGCATACCGATGCCCGACTTGAGAGCCATGTCCAGTACAGGTCCGTCTACAAAATATCCGTTAGGATTCGGACGATCGAGAATGAGCAGCTCCTTGCCGTTCTCTGCACAAGCTTCCATCACTCTGTGCATGGTTGCCAGATAAGTGTAATAGCGGGCTCCTACATCCTGTATATCAAAGATCATCAGATCGACGTCCTTTAACATTTCACTGGTTGGCTTATTATTTTTCCCATAAAGAGAAACGACCGAAATCCCGGTTGCAGGATCTTTTGAATCGCCTACGTGTACTCCTGCACCGACGTTCCCACGAAAACCATGCTCTGGTCCAAAGACCTTAACTATATTGATCCCTAATGAAAAAAGGCTGTCAACGCTTGATTTATTTCCAATAATAGAAGTCTGGTTGACCACCATCCCTATCCGCTTTCCCTTCAAATAGGATAGATATTTTTCTGTTTGATCTGCTCCAGTCCGGAACTGCGCATGTGAGAAGCTGACAACCAGCAAAGAGGCTATCAGACCCGTGATTTTTTTCGAAAACATACTTATGGCTTTTTATTTTTTAAAAGGATAACATTTGCCACCTTTCGCTGACCTTCATGATCCCACTTTTTATTATCGGAAGGATAACTCACTACACCATTAAAGGGCTGACCGGCAACCCAGAGTGCTGACGAGCCTCCCCCATCCAGATTGATCCCATCAATCATGCCCAGCCACTTCATAACCTTTCTGGCTTCGAATAAGGACATACCCACGGCATTTTCTCTCCTGCCGTCTACAACGATGAAATAGATTTTCTTCCCTTTTCCTGTGGCAATAATGGACCGCGGATGGCGCGCTGTATTAAAGACTGCAGAATCAAGACCAGCGATGGAGCCTTTTCTTAGGAGCAAGGGACCGCTCAACATTACGTCTTCTGCTTCTATAGAGCTTTCCCAGGTGTCAGAGCCATTCCATTCCGTCAACGACAGTTTTCCCCGACGGATCGCGACAGCCGCTTTCTGATGTACAGCCCGACTGCCATCTTTATTCAACCTGTTTTCATTAATAACTTTACCATCAGACCGTAGATAATCAACAGACCCTCCCCTGGCCATATTGAAGAAAGTACCATTGATGGCCGCGAGCGCCTTATGTATTTCTCCAAATTCGCTAGTCGTCCGTAATAAAGAGTCCTCATAAGCCAGATCAATCGTGTAGCGGCGCTTCTGCTTAATCTCAAGAATACTTACGAATTGATTCGACTCAAAAAGATTTTGATGGAATGCCGCCTGCTTCAATATGACGCCCTTTGAGATTTTTCTACTTAGCCATTCGGCATTTACGACTGCGCTTGAATCAGTCTGCGCAAAAGCACTTCCAAACCCAATTAACAAACACGCAACACTGAACAAGCTTTTCATAGGTGATTAGTTTTAGCGGATGGTTGACAACAATGATGAAGATAAAAGATTTCAGCAACATCTGCAAACTCCTGCACATAAAAAGTTGAAACACGCACCATCACGCACCTATCTGAACATACTTAAGTCCGGACGATGGTTCCGCTCTCTTTTGAGCTCGTACTGATACAAAATCTCCCCCACTTCCTTGAAGAACGGATAACCTTTTTCTTCGTACTCGTACTTGTTGTCGTTGATCACTCCATCACTGTTCACATAAATGGTAGCGCTAACCATAAACTCAACGTTATTCTTAAAATCAACCACATAGGCATTGTCTGTTAAAAACCCGTGTGACCATCCGGCCTTGTTAAATATTTTGATATAGTCCGGTTTCTGCTGTTTTCCTGCGCGGAAAAAGAAAAACTTCGCGTATGATTCAAAGAATTCCTTGGTGTCATATTTCGGAAAGTCACTCTCCGCCGGGTGCATCGACATGTATTTATATAAAAACGCATAATCGTCCTCTTTCAAGTTGAATCTCTCCTTAGCTGACACCGATTGAGGAAACAAAACCCTTCTCAGCATATTCTGCTGCTCTGCCAGCGGGAAACTATTCTTCCTCGAGAAATCCATATGTCCATCCCAAAGCTTGTCATCGTTATCCATATGCTTATCCCCGATGAGGATCTTCTCCGGATATCTGAACTTCGCTTTGCTGTACTCCCCTTTCTGCTCATAGACCAGACTTTCTCCATTGTAAAAGCGAATCGGATTAGTGTACCTGTTTTCTTCCTCTGTCATCGGATATTGGAACCGATGAGTGATCCTGGTGTTTTTGAACCCCAGATCCCACAGCCTTTCGTTCAGAAACTGCTGCCCATCAAACTCGTACAGCCTGTTATAAGCATCATTATCGCTAACGATGAATATTTTCTTGAGATAGTGTGCCACCGATGGCTTCTTATTTTCAGCGGTAAGATCTTGCGAAACCTTCGTTTGATGAGTAAAGCCGCTGTCGGTGATCATACTCGAATATTTATCCAGCCCCTTCACCTTCAATCGGTTCAGCTTCTCCAGCGCTAAGAGCGCAGTGGGCAGCTTAACGGTAGATGCCGGATAAAAGTAGTGGTCAACGGGATTCAGCTTATATGACGTAAAATGCGGCCGGTTCCTCTTATCCCGTTCAATTTTCGTATAGATCACCTGCACCCTGTACTCATCCTGATGTGCCAACACTTCTTTCAAATGAGACGAACCATTCTGCTTTAGCAAAGAAGGAAGCCAGTCTCCCTGACTTTGCGCATATCCATTTTGCATGATAGAGCCAATCATTAAAATAGCAACGACAAACTTTTTTCGCATATCAGATCTTCTGAATTCCAATACCTGTTTTATCGTTCAGCATTACCTTGCCATCTTTGATCGTTGTTCCTGTGTAAACATCGTTGCTGATCAGCAATGCACCATCCAAATCTGCCCAGTCTGTCATTGGCGACAGCTGTGCAGCTGCAGAAATCGCACATGAAGTCTCGGTCATACAGCCAATCATAATCTTCATATCCAGGGCCCTTCCTAATATCAGCATTTTATGTGCCTCGCGCATTCCCGTGCACTTCATCAGCTTAATATTGATTCCGTTGTAAACTTTATGAGCCTTCAACACATCATCCAAACGCTGAACTGCCTCATCTCCTATGGTGGGGATGGGGCTATTCTCAGTCAGCCATGCATTATCGTCTATGCGTTCTTTAGGCATAGGTTGCTCCAGAAACACAATTCCTTTCTCGTGAAGCCAGTGGGCCATATCCAAAGCCATCTTCCTGTCGGTCCACCCCTGGTTTATATCCACACACAAGGGCTTATCAGTCATCTCGCGAATGGTCTCAATCATGAGCTTGTCGGTATCTCTTCCCAACTTGACCTTTAAAATCTTATACGGATCAGCTTCCTTCACCTTCTGGCGAACGACTTCAGGTGTATCTATTCCAATCGTAAAGGATGTGTTGGGCGTGTTTGCAGGATCAAAGCCCCAGATCTTATACCATGGTTGCTTTATAATTTTCCCTACGAGGTCGTGTAGCGCAATATCAACAGAAGCCTTTGCCGCTTTATTCCCTTCTTCAATCCCATCAACATAGTCCAGTATTTTTTCCATCTGGAATGGATCTTCAAATTTGGAAAGATCAACTTTGGCCAGAAACTTCAGTACAGTCTCGTGAGACTCACCTAAGTAAGGCGGCATAGAGGCTTCTCCGTAACCGATTATTCCGTTATAGGCAAGTTGGGTAAGCACAACAGGCGTCGTTGTCCTCGAACTCGTCGCCAGATTGAAAGCATGCCTGAGCTGCAGTGTATAAGGCTTATAGCTCAACTGCAATTTTCCTTTTCCGGCCCATTCTGATGAAGCCTGAGCAAATACGTTTGATGATCCTGTTACCATAGTTGCACCTGTTACCAAGCCTGTCTTTTTGATAAAATCTCTTCTGCTATGCATATTATTCTGCTGCTGTTTTATAAAATTTGTTGTGATCTACCCGGCTGATCCCCTTGTTGCCGACAGCACTTAAAACCCTTCTGGCTCCAACGAGTGTCCGGCTCTGAAAATCATCGTAGTTCGGGGCTTCCTTCAGGATACTGTTGATGCGTATCATGCCCGCAGCCTGTATAAACTGGCCTTCTCCCATATAAATGGCGGTATGCGTTACTCTTGCGTTCCGATTTCTGGCGCGCCCGGAAGCGAAAAACATCAGGTCTCCCGGCTGTAGATTCTTCATACACTTTTCAATACTCAAAGAATCTCCCTCATGGATATCTATCTTCTCACCATATAAAGCCTGCTGCGAAGCATCCCTCGAGAGAAGTATACCATTTAGAAAATAGCATGTACGTGTAAAGCCGCTGCAGTCCATACCTTTTACAGAGGTGCCGCCCCACAGATAGGGAACTCCTACAAACTGACGCGCTGTTTTCAATACATCCGTGGCTGATGGGGTAGGCCGCGATAACCAGGCATCAAGCATCACCAGATCCTTTGAATGAACCCAGGCAACACGCCCGTCAGGATATTTCACCTGCGTAAACTCCTTTTTCTTCCCTGTCACTTCCAGGATATTGCCACTCACCAGGTCTGAAACCCGCTGTGACTGGGCCGATGCGCTGCTAAAAGAATATCCGTAGTCTGCAATATATACAGCCCGAGCTGACTTTTTCCATTGCTCCATCTCCGTTTCAGTCATAGGTGTTACCTCATCGTCACTAAGCCATGAGATATAAGTATCTGGCGTACGGACCAGATAGTAGCCCATTTGCTTCTTCAATAGCTGAACCGGCGTTCCCAACAAACTTTGGGTAACCATTTCTGCGGGATGGCCCGGCTCCTCTCTGTGGTTGGCAACAGAAAGGCGAACAAGCCCCATAAACCTCTCCCCGAGCTCCCCGGCAGGAAGCAGCTTTTCTGTTACCTCCTCTTTCTCTCCAGCTTTCGTCATGAGTGATTTAAACCGTTCCAGAGCATCCTTTCTCGTCGTCTCCACCTGCACTCTTCCATTATTCAGCGTCACATTAAAAACCTCCGTTCGGGGATCCGGTACAAGCTCCGATTTAACGGTTTGGATGATGTTTTGATAACGGGAAAGCAGGGAGTCTTGCTCTGCCGCTCTTATCATATTCGGCAATGCTATTAAACAGAGAGCAAGGAGAGTTACTTTCTTCATTGGGATTGTAGATTTATACTTAAATATAGCAAATCATCTCCTGAGTTCAGTAATTGTTGCGACTTATTGAGGAGATAGCGCACAAAAACGCGACTTTATAGCTGCTTTTTGCTACTAAGCAGCAAAAAGCAGCACATTAACTGATCCGATACAAGTTTAGCGGGCTGCTTTTCCTACGACCTGGTAAATAGAATCCATTAATCGGGAACTGGTACTGAGCTCGTTTAGTTTATTTGATGTCACCGGGTGAACCCTATTTGTTAACAGGATATAAACCAAATTAACATCCTTATCTACCCAAACACGTATTCCGGTATAGCCTGTATGGCCAAAAGTATTCGCAGACGCTAGTTTGGATGGATAATCTTCTTTAGCATCACTCCTGTCAAAGCCTAGTCCCCTGCGGCTGGTGCGCGACTGTTTGGAGGTAAACATCTGAACGGTTTCTGGCTTGAAGTACTGAGTTCCTCCATAGCTACCACCATTTAGAAGCATCTGATAATAAATTGCAAGATCAGTTGCCGAACCGAACAAACCCGCATGACCGGAGATACCACCTACCATCGATGCACCCGGGTCATGCACATACCCTTGCAGCAAGGTATTCCTGAAGAGCGTATCGATCTCTGTCGGAACGATCTGCTCCTTTGCGAATCTGTAAAGCGGATTGTATCCGGCTCTTTGCATTCCGAGAGGTTTGTAAAAGTTCTCCTGAACATAATTCTCAAGATGCTGCGAAGAAACTCCTTCAACAATCTCCTTCATGAAGTACATACTGAGGTCACTGTAGACATACTTGCCGGTGTCGCGCAGAGCCGAATTTAACATCAATGGCCACATCACGTCTTTAAAGAAATCCTTCCGGAAATAGTAGTTCTGAGAAGCGGACACAGGATACGCAGCTGAGGAATCTTTGCGGAAGTCGTCCGGCTTAATATCCTTAAAGAAAGGAATGAACGGCACAAAGCCCGCCTCATGAAGCATGATCTGACGAACAGGTGTATTCCGCTTATTAGTCGCCCATGCTTTCGGTATATATGCACTAGCAGGCGTATCCAGTTTAAGTTTGTGTTCTTCAACCAGTCTCATTACTGCCGGCGTCGTAGCAGTCGTTTTAGTTACAGAAGCGAGATCGTAAATATCAGTAGTTCTGGTTTTCTGAGTCCCTTCATAGGTATGCGAACCAAATGCCTGATTCATAATCACCTTCCCATCTTTAACCAGCAATAACACGGCACTCGGTGTAGCTCGCTTGACAATCGCTTCTGCAATGATCGCGTCTATAGGTTGTTGCAAATCTGCTGAATTAATGCCAAGCTCCTCCGGAACCGTATAAGTAAGCCGGCTTACCGTCGTCGTAAATCCTTGTCCCTTTTTATATTTTGGGGATATATTAGCCGGGAGTTTGGCCATCAGAGGCACACCGCCAAAGATCGCCTGAGCAGTATAGTCTGCTGATTCCGCAGAGACTTTCTGACTCCAGATGACAGGAACCGAAAGACCATCAAGTTTGACTAAAGCCTCCTGACCGCCAAAGACTGCAACAATGATCTGCTTTTCTTTTTGATTATCTGTTATAAAATCAAGTACCTGCTGATCCCGCAACTGAGCAGCTTCAAGCTGTAAGATCAGCGTATTATAAAATTTAAGATCATAGCTAAGATCACTCAGTCGGGCCGACTTCCCCCAATACGCATTCCCGTCCACCGCAGTAACCCGCGCATGTAAGTTCAATATCCTGTCGAATGTTCCCGAAAGTTGAGAATTGAACCCTATACTCGCGATACGATTATCAGACAGCTTCCTGATAGGAATAAAACTCTGCTCATTGTTCAGCAAGACGGTATTCCGCTCAATAATCTTCTTCTCTTTCAACCATTTTTCATTCAATTTATGCTGCTGAGCCTGTGCACCTGATATGGCAAGCCCCCCAAAAAGCAGTGCCTTTAGAAAAAGACGTTTGTTGTACTTCATGATATTATCCTTGTGTTATTATTCTTTTATTTCCATGATCTGAAACTGCTGAATGAGCGGTTCATGTTCGGGACTAAGCGTAAACTTAATTTCGATAGCCGTATTTTCACCGTCCAGAACAAAAGTCCCCCGGAGCCTGTTAGTGGGCTCCACCTTTTTAATCCCCCTGATCTTTCCTGCCTTTTTGAATAAGCGCACAGACTCTTCCCTGAGCACCTCGATATAATTGTCACTGAAAAAGTTTTCAGCAAAAATCCCCGACTGCTCTGCCCGCTTCCAGTCCGGAAGGACTTTTAACAGCTGCTGCAGTCGCGTAGAAAGCACCGCAGATAAGGCCGGTTTCCGGGCCTTCAGTCCCGCCCGCGAGATAATTGCTTCAACCACACGACTGTTCATCGATCCGCAGGGCGCATAGGTCTGATTACTGAAAGAAATCACAGCCAGGCCATACTCAGGCAGAATAGTCCAATTGCTGCCGAAGCCAGGCAAGCCCCCACTGTGACCCACCATCACGCGTGCACTGGTATCTCTCGTCCACCTTAATCCATATCCGTAGGCAGACACTATGCCCGACTGCACATTATTAAAAGCCCAGGGTTGCTGCATCTCCCTCAGGGAACTTCGCTTAATTGGGCCTGCTTCCTGATCATCCGATGAAGGCCAGGCTGATAAGTGGGCAATCACATATTTTGAAAAATCATCAATCGTAGTAATCAGGCCGCCCATTGCTCCATAGGCACCATCATGTAACATGGGTTGTTTAACCCATTTCTCTCCTACCCTTCTGTAACCATAAACGAGATTATCCGGCGGAACCTTATCATACTCCCAATACGAAGCACTCATGTTGAGATGACTGAAAAGCTGCTGACTAATATATTGCTGGTAAGAAACACCCGTCACGCGTTCAATGATATAGCCGAGCATCGCGTAACCCATATTGCTGTATTCAAACGCCACACCCGGAGCATTTGAAAAGCTTACACCCTTTTTAATCATGGCCAGCATCTCAGCATTACTGATAGCGAGCTGCCTGTCTCCCCAGGGATTATCCTCTGGAAATCCTGCCGTATGCGTAAGAAGATGCCTGATGCTGATGAGCGGAGCATCTGAATATGGATACACTTGCCCTTTAAGTTCCGGAATATACATCTCCGCAGCATCGTCGAGGCGCAGCTTTTTTTCATCCCGGAGCTTTAGAATAGCCATGGCAACAATGCTCTTGGTCATCGAAGCGACCCTAAAAGCCGATGCATCATCAACCAAACGCTTCTTCTCCGGATCTGCATAACCAAGATATCCTTTATGTATAAGCTTGCCCCCGTATACAATACCGTAAGCAAGCCCCGGCAAATGATACTGATTCCGATACGCATTAAATAAACTGTCCACCATAGGAAGTGCAACAGCTATATTGCCCGCCTGATCCGTATCGTTAACTAAAATCGGGACTTGTGAGTGGCCTTTCTGTACTGATACAGTAAAAACTAAGCCAACAACAAGTCCATGAAGGCAGCTACTCAGGTTCATCATTTTACTCCCTCCTCAACTTCTTTAAGCTTCCGCGTATAATACCAATAAACAGGAATTCCTGAGAAAATCAGAAATAGGCCGATCCCCGACTGTACCGGCTTCTGCATGATCGTCGCTACAACAAGTGTCAGACAAAATACCCCGAACATAATGGGCAATACCGGATACCCGATCACACGGTAGGGCCTGTGAGCATCAGGCTCTTTCTTCCGGAGTAACAACACGCCGAACGCGCTCGATCCGTAAAAGATGAAAGAAGCAAAGATGAGCAGATCTGTCAGCTGGTCAAAGTTCCCAGACCATAAAAGCACCAGCGCCCAGATGCCTTGCCACATGATCGCCTTCGAAGGAGTCTGAAAAATCGAATGTACCCTTCCTGCGCTCTTCAGGAATAAGCCATCGCGCGCCATCGCATAGAAGATGCGTGCCGACATCAGTATCGTGCTGTTTGTGCAACTGAACGTAGTCAGCAGAATCAGACAGGATAGCACGATCGCACCTATATTTCCGGTAATCACCCGGGCAACTTCCACCGCAGCAATTTTATTCATTCCCTGATTGATTGAAGCAAGCTGATCCACAGGCATCACATACAGATAACAGGCGTTTACCAAGAGGTATAAGATAATTACGATAACCGTTCCAACGGCCAGTGCCAGAGGCAGGTTCTTTTGTGGATTCTTAACCTCTTCCCCAAGATATCCAATGTTATTCCAGCCTTCATATCCCCAAAACGCACTCAGAGACGCAGCAAACAAGGCTGCCATCAATGGCCAGCCTTCCGGCACTTCCCCAACCGTATGGAAGTTCTCTATCCTTCCCTTGTCAGATACAACTGTCAGTACTACAAAATTTAGGATGACGATGATAATGCTGACGATAAAATACCTACTAAGCTTTTCCCCAAAGACGACTCCCCGATGATTAACATAACTTAAGATGATGATCAGCAATGTAGCAATCATCTTGATGCTCACATTATGACCGATAGAACCCGGTGCAGCAAATGAGAGATCCGGTAGCGGCAGCAAAGTGTTGAATGATTCCGCAAAAATATAAGACAGCGCCGCTATCGTTGCCGATTTCATCACCGTCAGGTTACCCCAGCCAAATAAAAAGGAGAAGAAACGCCCATAAATCTTCTTGAAATACACGTATTCACCACCCGAACCAGGCATCATAGCAGCCAGTTCAGCAGTACACAAGGCGCCCATCAAACTCAGTAGCCCCGCCACGATCCAACATGCAAGAATAAGCATAGGCGAGTGCAACGTGTCAGACATCGGTGCAATCTTTTTAAAAACCCCCGAACCAATAATCGAACTCACTACGAGCAAAATTGCCGGCAGCCGGGTAATCGTCCTTTTTAATTCCGACTCTATCATCTACTTAGGAGATCTGTGTTTACTTCGGTTATAATCGTAGATATGCTTCGACACGTTCGAGAGTAGCTGCGAAGCTGCCTTATGATCTTCAATGCCTCGCGATAACAATACCACTACGTAGCGTCTTCCATCAGGTAGAAATACAATTCCTGAATCATGACAAACGGCAGTAATAGAACCACTCTTACTGGCTACTTTTACTTCCGGAGGTAGCTTACCTCCAATAATATTCTTGAAGTGCTGACTCATCAGTATATCAACCATTCCGCCTGATGCCTCGGGACTGACCATTTCATTTCTCGCAATCCTGCCGAATATCAGCATCAGATCATGAGCCGTTGTTGTGTTATTAAGCCCTTTTTGGAACGCTTTACTGTCCTCCACCCCTCTTAATACCCGGATGTCTTTAGCACCTATACTTCGCATCGTCTGGTTGACGTTTTCTGCACCCACCTTGTCAATAATGATGTTCGTAGACAGATTACCGCTTCTGGTAATCATCCTGAACAGGATGTCGCTTACCGGGACCTTCGATCCGATCAAACTATACAGATCCTTCTCGCTGTCATCCGCTGAGTCAACTGCAAATATGCTGCCGTCGACAATGCTCTTAAATGAATTATGAACCAGTAAAGAGTCGTCCAGGGAGAATTTCCCTTCCGCGGCCTGCTTATAGGTTTCAACGAGTACCGGCGTTTTCATCGTGCTTGCCGCATGAAAACTCTCCCGCTCGTTGATCGTAAACTTATCCCCCGTTTCAACGTCCAGGTAAGCGACGGCAAAGGCTGCTTGCGGATATTTGCCAAATTCAGCCTGTATAGTGTTTCTTAGTTGTTTCGATGTAATGGTTTTTCGCTTAAAAACATTCCTGACCAACTCATTAACGTTAACGGTCGACTCTCCGGTGGCCTCCTGACAGAAGCACAGCCTGACAAGAATAAATAAGACAAAGGTAAATGTGGCTCTCTTCATGGTTTAAGTTTTCTGATCAAAAATTCAGTGATCGCCGAATTTACCTTTAATGTATTTGAATATTTCATCCAATGATGAGTTTCATCAGGTATCACCAGCGTTTCCATATCCACTTTCTTATTTTCCAACCTTCTCACCAGATCAATACTCTCCTGAAAATCCACATTGCCATCATCATCGCCATGGATAATCAATACAGGCGAAGTCCAGCTATCTACCCATGCTACAGGTGAGGAATCCCAGAAAACCTTTTGTGCTTCCACAAGATCAGGGGCTTGCTCTCCTCTTTCCACAGGCACTCTCTCCAAATAATTATGAACACCATGTATGTCGACGCCTGCAGCAAATAATTTCGAATCCCTCCCCAGAGCTAATGCAGCAAGGAATCCACCGTATGAGCCCCCATAAATGCCAATCCGTTCAGCATCTACATCAGGGAGTGATGCGAGATACTCCCCCGCAGCTTTTACATCCAGATACTCGGAAGCGCCTGCCCTGCCCGCGCTAGCAGGATTGTAAAAATCATAACCGTATCCTGTTCCCAGGCGGTAATTGACCGTTAGTACAATAAAACCACGGCTCGCCAAATATTGGTTGATAGCATACGTATTCGCATAATAATCACCCTGATTCCAGCCCAGAAGGATCTGCCGCCTAGGACCACCGTGCACAAAAACCACCGCCGGCCTCTTCCCTTTCTTGTTGGAAGGCATAAATAGCTGTCCATGTATATTCAACTGATCTGAAGACTTAAATACGACTTGCTTCGGAACGATAAGTTCCTTACCTGGAAAGTTTCCGGGAAGGAGTTCCGAACCAAGGAGCTTGTAGTTCGTGATTTTATCGGCAAGATGTCTTACTGCTGGCAAAGGCGGACGTGTTACTGTCGATGTGATCATCACAAGAGATCTGCCGTCACCCGTCAGCACCGGAGTTTCTTCTATACCCTCCCCTGTTGTCAACAACTCCATTCTTGCAGCATCCACAGGTACGCGGGCAATATGCCGCCTGTCAATATCTTCTCTTTCTGATCCTGTATTGGAACTAAATACCAGCCAGTTCTTGTCCGGACTTAAGCGCACCTGTTCCACCTCGAAATTGCCGGGTGTAAGCAGAGTCTCCTGGCCACCGGCAGCTGATACCGAATACAGATGATGCCAACCATCGTGTGCAGAAACAAATGCAATCCGATTCCGCTCCCCCCAGTTTAGATAAGTATTCCTCGGTTCAGATCCGCGTAACGATTCCGGAGCTTTCCATACCAGACTCCCCTTCCCATCTGCCACATCTGCTTTCCAGATAGACCATTTACGATGTCGCCTGCTCAACAGGGAGTCTGGCGCGCCTCCGCTCGCCGGAGTACGGATGAAAGCCACGGACTTCCCATCAGGCGACCATCTTGGTGAATAGTCGCTGGCGAAAGCCGGTGCTAACCATTGAATAGCTTGCTCCTTACCTCTGAATATACCTATAAAAGCATGATCTCTTCTGGATACGACAAATGCTAGTTCCTTACCGGAAGGCGACCATTGAAGCGAATGCACTGCTCCCCGGGTATAAAAAAGTTGCTTTGCCGGAGTTTTCCCATCTACTGGTGCCTCCCAAACCTGGGAGTTCCGGATAAAGGCAATACGATCTCCGGCGGGATTCAATTCAGGGAAGTCCCCGTCGGAAATAAGCACAGGTTTTCCTCCCTCAAACGGCACTGACCACACCTGCACAGCCGGGGCAACCGGCAAGGATGAAGGATTTCTAGCCTTCGATTCATCGAATGCCCCATGATCTGCCCCTGTAACGTACACCACCCACTTCCCGTCAGACGACAACCTCACATTGCTGATCTCTATACCTTCGTCACTATCACGGGTGGTGAGCTTTCGTAGTTTGAAGTCAGGCCCCTGACCCACGTAAATATTACGCCTACCCTGCTGATTGATGGAAAGAGCGATGCGACTCCCCTGAGCCGAAGCAGTCAGATCAGAACTAAAAGGATAATTGGTAACGTCACTCAGGTCAAAGGACTGACCTTTAACCTGAGTGATAAAAACAACGCAAAATACTAGTACTTGAATAAAAGGTGCTTTTCTCATATTAAGGCTTATCCCACCAGATCGGCTCATTTAAGTAAGTCGGTAATGAAGCGTTAGGGTTAGCTTTCAAAACCTGAACAAGATTATAGTTAACTTCGTAGCTCGGAATAGCGAACCTGCGAGGCCAGTTGTTAGCGCTTGGATAAGCTTCTACGAACACATGAGAGGGGCGATTGAAGCCTTTGTAAACTCCTGTAGCCTCATTATAATTGCCACTTGCATCTGTGCAATAATCCATCCTTCTCACATCCGAGAACAGCTCCGGAGAATATGACAAAGCGATATACTTCTGTATCATAATATGGCTCAGGGTCAAAGCAGCCGGGTTCTGCACCACAGAAGAACTTGCCAGATAAGCACTGATCTTGTCAGCTGCAACACCCATAATGCTCATATGAGATTGAATCCCTGCCTTATAGGCTGCAAGAGCGACGGCTGGCTGGTTCTGTCTGAATTTAACCTCTGCTTCAATAAACCGCATTTCTGCATTCGTGAGCAATAGACCTTTTGCACCCCGCTGGGTATACCAGGTTCCCGTAGAAACGATCCTGTCCTTAGCAGTAGGCGCATACGGCGCCTTACGTAATTGCACATAGCTCGAATCCTTGGCTAAAGGTCCCGTAGCAGGCAATGGCGACTGCATGTCTACTCCGGCGGAACGGGTCATTATTCCCTTTTGCTGACTGCTTGGAATCAAAAGATCGGTGCGGGGATCTTCCATATTGGTAGCCCCTGTCGGAGCGCCGGTATAGTTATTAGTGATATAATTGAGATACAACTTGGTGATTCGCGCAGTAGTACTCGTATTTGTATATTGTAATGCTTCTTTCGCTGCACTGGGTACATCAGGACCTTCATCAACATATTGCAGAATGGAGCTTTGGGCGTCAGTCTGCGGTCCGTTAGCTAACGCATCAAGTACAGCCTGGGGGTTGTAAGTTGACTTTTTTGTTAGATGGTTCAAATAGCGAGCTTTCAAACCGTAAGCCAAACGGATCCAGCTATCAACGTTTCCTCCGTTAAGAATATCTCCTGCCGAAAGTGCTGGTGCACCAACCTCTTGTGTCTTCTTAAGATCGGCAATCGCTTCATCAAGTAGCGCTAGCACTTTCTCTTGCACATAAGAGCCATCATCAAACTTGGGCGTAATTATGGCAGGATTGTCAAACTCCTCATAAGGGATCATGCCATAAAGGTCAGCAAGTGTTCCAAAGCCCCAGGCCTTCATGATCTTACCCGCACCGATATAATGATAGGCTCCTTGCTTTTCAGCTGCTTCGATCATAGGTTGTATATTAACGGCGGTATTCACATACCAGGCCTGCCATGGCCAACCAGCGTTTGACGCATTAACATTCCATCTAGTCAGATTCCAGTTATTGTTTACCGCGTAGGTTACCGCAAGTTGTTGTGACAAAAATGCAGCTCTGGTTCCGGCGCTTTCGTAACCATCTGCAAATTGTGCAATTATTGGAGCCAAGCGCTGGTCGGCTGTAGGTACAGTTGAATTTGCACTATCCGGATTGTCATTCACATCAAGCCACTTCTTACATGATGTTAACACTACTGACAAGACCAGTATATATATAATCTTTTTCATGGACACAATTTTAAAACTTGAGATTTAAACCTATTCCGAAAGACGCTGTGGCAGGCACACCCGCATAATCAATACCTACAGAACCTGAGCCGATTACACCTGCTCCCGCAGCACTTGTTTCAGGATCCATACCCGAGTAGTTGGTAAACAACAACAGATTGGTGCCGGTCGCAGTGATTGTCGCACCCTTTAAAAACTTCACCCTGTTCAAGGTTTCCGATGGAAGAGAGTAAGCGAGGGATAGAGAGCGCAGTCTTAACCAGTTCACCTTTTCAATGAAAAATGACGCATTGTTCAAATAAATATCCCGGTAGTATTTTTCATCTGCCTTTACTTCCCGGGTAACCGCTTCATAAGCACCGCTTGCGGGATTTAGAGACATACCCGAGAATGAGACCGTATTACCTCTATTTTCTGTGTTTTTGCTAAGACCATAAGCTGTTAACAGATATTCTGTACCATTATAGATATCGCCGCCTCTTCTAAAGTCAAAGAGAAAAGATAGATTCCAGCTCTTATAGCTGAAGTTATTATTTAAACCGCCGATAAAATTTGGCTCACGGTTCCCTACCGGTTTCGTTGCATTGGCATCAGTCAGCGGATAGCCGGTGGCCCAGTTAAGAAGTAAGTTGCCATCTTTATCTTTCTGCCATAGCGTACCACTTAGCCCCATGAAGTTGCCGTCGTCAAAGGAGGCGGCCTTTGCGTTACCAACCTGAACGTCGGTTACATACAAAATGGGTAGTGCGCCTGGAAGTTCTTTCACAACGCCTTTATTGTGTGAAAAGTTCAGCGTGGCATCCCAGCGGAAATCTTTCCTCTTGATCGGACTTCCGGTTAAAGAAAGCTCAAAGCCCTTATTTTCGATCTCCCCGACATTGACATAACTAAGGATATACCCCGTTGCATTACTTACCCGAGGCTGAAGAATCTGATCCTTACTGTTATTGATGTAGTATGTCGCATCAAGCGCTATTCGCCCCTGCAAAAACCGGAGGTCAGTACCAAACTCTTTCGATGTTGTTGTTTCGGGTTTGAGTAGATTATTACCACGAGTCCATGAGTTCCGGAAACCGCCGCCAATGGTTAGCTCAGGTCCGAACAGATAAGTATTAGTCTGATATGCCGGAGCATCTTTTCCCACCTGAGCATAGGAGGCGCGAAGCTTCCCGAAGGATAGAATATCGCTTTTCGGCATGAGCTCAGTGAATACAAAGCTACCGCTGAAGGATGGGTAGAAGAACGACTGATTCTCAGGAGGAAGAGTTGAAGACCAGTCATTACGTCCTGTAACACTAAGGTACAACAAGCTTTTATAAGCCAGGCGAAAATCACCATACACACCTAAGAGTCTCTTCTTATTATTACCCTGTGCAAAATAGCGGTTTTCATTTGCAGCATTGTTAAGACTGATAAAATCTGGAATAACGAAGTTTTCTGCACGTGCTGAATTCGACTTCAGATGGGTATCCTCAGCTGTCGTACCCAACACGAAATTGAGATCCCAATCCTGTTTAAAAGTTTTATGGAAATTCAGCATCAGATTGGAGTTCAAATAATTGTAATCTCTCGTTGTTTCTGATAACATACCCTTTTGCCAGGCTATTTTAACACTGGACCCAGGTGCCGTCAAGCTTCTGAAATCTGTATTGTAACTGTCGATTCCCAGACGATAGTTAACGTCTAACCAATCTGCAACCTTGACATTGGTATATACAGTTCCAATCAGACGGTCTGTCTGATCCTTCTGAGGATTCTTGTTAATCAACCAATAGGGATTGTCGCTGTCCTCATCTAAGGGTAACTCAGGCAACAAACGTCTTTTTGTTCCATCAGCATTCAACCATACTGACATATCATCATTCCTCGGCCAGGCAATAATACTTTCCATATAACCTGACCCCCCTGAACCCCATAATCCACTCCCTGTTAAGGTCTTTTGAGTTTCACTCTTTGAATATGAAGCATTTACACCAAATGTAAAGGCTCCTTTTTTCTGCTCGGCGTTGAAACGTACTGTACTTCTTTTAAAGTCAGTTGTGGGCACAACTCCCGACTGGTCCAGGTTAGACGCTGATAAATAGAAATTCCCAGCTTTAGACCCGCCCGATAAATTGAAGCTGTTATCATACGCATAAGCTGTTTGGAAGAAATCTGTCATATTATCATAGATTCTCTCACCAGGTGCAAAAGCGGGTCCCCATGATCTTGACGTTTGATTCGTGAAAGTACCATTATAGCTCGACCCCTGCTTGAATGTACTCTGTTGCTCCGGCAGTTTATTCACCCAGTTTGTAACAAAACGTGAGGTGAGCGACAAAGAAGTTGTTCCTTCCTGGCCCTTTTTTGTGGTAATAATAATAGCTCCGGCAGCAGCGCGTAAACCATATAGTGCAGCAGCAGCAGGACCTTTTAATACAGACATTGATTCAATATCTTCAGGATTGATATCCATCGCACGATTACTATTGGTCGTGGACATATTAACCGATCCGTCAAATGCACTATTGTCGCCTTGCCCGGTTGAGTTGTCCATAGGCATTCCATCGATAACAAACAAAGGCTGATTATCACGTTCTAAGGACGTTCCGCCGCGGATCACAATAGATGCAGAAGCTCCGGGAGCTCCGCCCGAGTTAGTAATGTTCACACCTGCGATCTTTCCGTTCAGTGAATTGATGATATTGGGATCCTTATTCTTGAGGAGCTCCTCTGAGCCGATTTCCTGGGCCGAAAAGCCCAGGGCTGCCTTGTCCCTCTTGATTCCCATTGCGGTAACAATCACTTCACCAAGAGCTTCAGCACTTTCACTCAGCATAACAGTAAGATTCTGAGAAGGTCCCACCAGGACTTCTTTCTCGTTATAACCAATGTAAACGAAGCGGAGGCGGTCAGTCGGAGCTGCAGAAATGCTGAACTTGCCATCGACGCCTGTTTGTGTGCCTTTGTTGGTACCCTTGATACTGACGGAAACCCCTACCAAAGGTGTGTTGTCCCCGACTTGCCTGACGATTCCAGACACTGTCCTTTCCTGTGCCATAATCTGGGCTGACACCCACATAAAGCACATTAAAAACGAAAGTAATGTTCTCTTCATTTTGATTTTATTTATGATTCAACCATATGCATGCACTCGCCTCACCTAGATCCAATACCTTAACCAAAAATCCTTTAAAAGAGGATCAATTATTCAAATTAATACCTAATCTATTAATAAATCATTCAAAAAATACAGAAAAGCATAAAATTTACTCAAAAAAATGCATAAAAACGCATCCAAATTTCTCTTCCAACGTTTCTAGAGCATATTTGCAGGACTGAAAACAAGAAACAATAACCCGAAATAACAAAAAATGAGATAAATACTAAAGGCCCGCGACTTGACGGTCGACAATACACCTGAGACAATGTTGATAACTGGTTACTACAATGAAGATAAGCTTCGTCAGGCGCAAATGCAAATAAATGCGCACGATTTCTCACAAAACGCAGCATAACGCATATATTTACATAAACCCTTTTACCAAACACAATGACTCCTTCGAAAAGACTTCTCTCACTCGACGCCTTCCGGGGACTAACGGTAGCCGCCATGATCCTCGTCAACAATCCGGGAAGCTGGGCTAGGATCTATCCACCGCTAAAGCACGCGGAATGGCACGGATGCACACCTACTGACCTTGTCTTCCCTTTCTTCCTCTTTATTGTAGGCGTAGCCATCGTTTACGCTTTAGAAACAAAGAAAATCGACATCAGCAACCATAATCAACTCCTCATCAAAGCCGCTAAAAGAGGAGCCATACTCTTCGGTCTCGGCCTGTTTCTCGCCCTCTTTCCCAAATTCAACTTTGAAACGGTCAGAATTATGGGAGTGCTGCAGCGTATAGGCATTGTTTACTTCATTTGCGCAGCCATCTTCATCAAAACTACCCCTAGAACACAGTTTATATGCATGACCGGTATTCTTATCCTGTACTGGATATTGATGACATTAGTACCTGTACCCGGTTTTGGAGCGCCGAACCTCGAAAAAGAAACAAATCTGGCTGCCTGGGTAGACCGGCTGGTCTTAACCGAAAATCATACGTGGAAATCTGCAAAAACCTGGGATCCTGAAGGCGTTCTAAGCACGCTTCCCGCTGTAGCTACCGGCCTTTTCGGTATGCTGATAGGCAGCATACTCAAAGGCAAAGAAAAGCCAGCCGCAGAGAAAACCACCTGGCTCTTCAGCTTCGGTATCATAGCCTGGATATTGGGCATGTTCTGGGGATTATTTTTTCCAATTAACAAATCGTTGTGGACCAGCTCTTACGTGCTCTATTGCGGTGGACTCGCGTCTATGATGCTGGCGCTATTCTATTGGATAATTGATGTACAAGGCCACAACCGCTGGTGCAGGATCTTTGTCGCCTACGGGGTAAATGCCATTACCGTTTTCTTTCTCTCAGCGATCATCTCTAAAGTAATGGGCATGATCAAAGTAAACGCGAACGGCGAAGAGGTAAGCTCCAGAACCTGGCTATACGATACGTTCTTCACCTCATGGCTTCCGTCCGACATAGCCTCACTGGCCTGGGCACTGGCATTCGTACTGTTCTTCCTTCTGCTCCTTTGGCCGATGTATAAGAAGAACCTGATCATTAAGGTTTAACTATTCAACTCCTGCTCCTCCTTCTTTGTGAGGAGCTTTTCTTTTTTCAAATCAATCCTCAGGTACCCATACAAACTCATGTATTGGTTCGCCACCCATACCAAGGCAAAACCTGCGATGATATAGCCTCTCCAGTCATCCACCAGCAGCCTGAAATCAGTCAAAATCAAAAATATTACCGTGATATAATGACTGAAGCAGTACTCGCAGGTGAACAAATAAAAAAACTTTCTTTTGAATAAGGTCTTCCCATACTGACTACAACGTACACAATATTCGCGAGGCTCTCTGAAAACCTCCTCGTGCGTAACAGTCCATGCCACACAGGCGATAGGGATGGCCAGAATAAACAGCCAGGCTATTTGAGTTGAAAGAGACATGTAGTCAATACACAACTCTTTAAGCATTTGTTTTGACTCTAAAACAACAAAGCCGCCCGTGTTGCTACGAGCGGCTTTAAATTTGTAAGAACTGAGTTTAGAAACTATATCTTAGACCCAGCTGCCCCTGCCATCTTGAGGCAAAATCAAGAACATCATATCCATCAGGGTTTGACCTGTTGAATGTAAAGTTAGATGCTGAACTGTTGTACGAAATCAGTGTCAATGACTGGTTAGCTACTGTATATGCGCGACCCCAATCCTTATTGATCAGATTACCCACATTGAACACATCGAAGGTGATCTGAAGAGCATGCTTCTTACCAGCGATGACAGTTCCCAGATCCTGATAAACTCTAAGATCGAACTGATGTTCCCAAGGCATTCTCGCACCATTTCTGGCAGTATACTTCCCTCTATTCTTTCTTAGATAATCGTTATTCGAAATGAATGCATCAAGATTCTCCCACTGCTGAGCCACAGTTAATGGGTTGTTACCTGTGATCGGAGCTAACTTGATTTGATCAATTGAAGCCGGAACAAAAATTAAGTCGTTACCATTTCCTCCATCTCCGTTCAAGTCTCCATTATAAACGATAGAGTATGGAAGTCCTGAGCGACCTGAGTAGAACAAGCTAATACCCGTTGCATACTCATTCTTAGCACCATACTGGAATGCATAAGATAAACTTCCAACTACACGGTGACGAATATCGAATTGCGTATAAGCCAGATCTGGACTGTTAGGATCATTCACAATTTGCATAAACTGCCAGTTTGATTTAGCCGTGCTGCTTGTTCCATCGTTTATACCTTTAGACTTTCCGTTCGTATATGCAACCATCGCGTTCAAACCAAAATTAAAGTTCTTTTGCAATTGTGCAGTAACAGAGTAAGTATATCCACGGCTCGTGTTATCAATCAGGAGCACGTTGGTGAATTTAGGATCAATCTTGCCAGAAGCATTTGCGTTTGTATAAACAGGTCGGTTATCCTGGTTGTTAGAAAGACCTCCGTTTATGGTTCCGACAGATGGCTTCATATTTACATCCCTGTACACAATATTATTGAGGGTTTTCGAAAAGATCCCTTCTAATGTTCCAACCACTCCAAAAGGCAGCTTAAAATCACCAGCAAGGTTGTATCTTAACAACTGCGGCAACTTGAAATCATCGGCAATTAAATTCACCTCAGCAGTTCCTCCTGCGGGACCTAAATTGCGGTAATTGTTTATATCTGTTGAGAATGGAGGAGCAGTGGTTATCGGAGCCCTGGTTGATGTTGCGACGTCTACTGTACCTAACATCACACCATCGTTTCCATATGCATTAGACATCCAAACAAAAGGAGCTCGTCCTGTAAAAACACCTACACCCCCGCGGAGTTGAATAGAACGATCTCCAAGCACATCGTAGTTGAATCCAACCCGCGGTGCCCATAAGAACTGAGCGCCGAGTGCCTTATCTGTTCTATAACCCTGATCTGCGAAAGTTTTTGCAATCTGCGCATTAGCTGCTGGCTTATCGTTCAATACGGGGATATCAAGTCGTACACCTGCTGTTAATCTAAAACCTTCGAAAGCTTCAAATTCGTCTTGTGCGTAAACTGAGTATTGAGCTGCATTGAATTTTGATGCAGGAAATTGCACACCATCAACATTAGAGTATGTTGCCTGTAGACGCTTAGGGGTACCGGCAAGATATGTCGCTAGATTATCGAATTCCCAATAACCGTTGAAATTATTGATATACAAGTTTCTAAACTTGAAGAATTCATTATGTGTACCAAAAGTAAAGGTATGCTTACCTGTATTATACTTGAAGTTGTTTGTTATTTCAAATATATCCTGATCCAACTGGTTTGCATATGAACTTCTCTCTGTTCCTAAGTTAACTCTGTTTGAAGAAACCCCTTCAATATTGTTAATCTGAACGAAAGGAAACAAATCCCCTGGCTCTCTTTTGTCCCGGATTCTGGAATATCCAAGAATCAAGTTGTTCGAGAATTGAGATGAGAAGTTACTTCTTAACTCCGCTACAGTAATATTTTGTTTGTTAGTGAACTGATAGGCCGTATTTCCGAAATTGAAAATAGTTCCGCTTCTACTTAGATTATCATCAAAAGCACTGATGTAGTTATGGCGAAGCATCAACTGGTGCTTATTGTTAATATTCCAGTCGATACGCGCAAAAACCTTGTCGTTATTTCTCTTAAGATCCAAAGCATCGTAAGAACCTACGTCATATCCATATTTCTCCAGTGTAAAATCTCTGATCTGCTTTGCTGTTGCAACAGAGATCGCTGAGCCATTTTCACCGGCATTATTTGCTAAAGGAGCACTTCTTCTGCCAAGCTCGCCATTTACGAAAAAGAACAATTTGTCTTTAATCAGCGGTCCACCCAGACGAAGTCCATATTGATTGTCAGAGAAAGAAGGATACTTCTCATCTGTAAGTACATTCTTTCCTACGAAATCCTGGCTCTTCAAAAAGGTATATGCCGATCCCTGGAATTCGTTTGTACCTGAACGGGTAATTGCGTTGATACCACCTCCAGTAAAGTTACCATAGGTAATGTCATAAGGAGCAAGAACAACCTGCACCTCCTGAATAGCATCCAGTGATATTGGCTGTGTACCTGCACCACTTCCCGGACCGCTACCAGCTGATGAAAGTCCGAAAACGTCGTTGTTCACAGCACCATCAATGGTAATATTGTTGTACTTTCCGCTTGTACCTGAGAATGAATTTGATGAAGTCATCTGAGGAGTCATTCGGGTAAAATCCTGAAGGCTTCTGTTTACAGTTGGTAGTGTTTCAAGTTGCTTCTTGCTGATATTGGTAGCAGCACCTGTTCTTCTGCTATTTAATATCTGATCCTGAGATCCAGTCACTACTACTTCCTGAAGCTCACGTCCAGTTGTACCTAAAATAGAATGAAGTACATAAGGTTCTCCAAGCTTCAGGTACACATTTTGAATCTTCTCAGAATCGAATCCGATGTAAGAAACAGCAATGGTGTAAGGGCCGCCTACACGCATGTTTCCCATATTCACGCGCCCTTCTGTGTTGGTAGATGCACCATACACCGTACCGGTCGGAGTGTGAATCGCTTTAACAGTTGCACCAATAAGAGGCTCTCCCTTTGCATCTCTTACGGTTCCCGTTAAACTACTTGTCGTTACCTGGGCCCTTACCGAGGCGAATCCAAGCAGTGCAACAAGTGTAAAAAGTAAAAACTTCTTCATAAATTTTAATTAATGACTTAATTCTGTGAATTATCGCCGCAAAGATAACTACGATTTTGGGATTTTCAGCGCTTTGTATATGAATTTAATGTTAAGAATGTCATTATTTTAAACGCTTTATTGAGATCTTTTTAGCAAAATCATTTTTTACTACAAAATTTTTCAATACACCTGCCTTTATGACAAAATTTCCCACCATAACGCATTTTCAAAAAAACGACTTTAAAACCTTGTTATAATATGTTTAAAACCGCTTTTTTATTCGTTTCTAAAAACCACATACAATTTGTAGATTTGGCCGTTTACATTTTTTAAAATAGAATTCATGAATTACGACTTGATAGTTATCGGAAGCGGACCCGGCGGTTATGTTGCTGCAATTCGAGCTTCACAACTTGGGCTTAAAACAGCCATTATTGAGCGCGAATCTTTAGGCGGTATATGCCTTAACTGGGGATGTATTCCAACAAAGGCCCTTCTGAAAAGTGCGCAGGTATTCGAATACATTAATCACGCTTCAGATTACGGAATCAAGGTTCAGGGTGGCGAAGCCGATTTCGGTGCTGTAGTTAAACGCAGCAGAGGCGTTGCCGACGGCATGAGCAAAGGCATCCAGTTCCTGATGAAGAAAAACAAGATCGATGTGATCATGGGAACCGCTAAAATCAAAAAAGGCGGCAAAGTGGAAGTTAAAGCTGCTGACGGTTCAGCAAAAGAATATACTGCTAAACACACTATCCTGGCAACGGGAGCTCGTTCACGTGAACTTCCTAACCTGAAACAGGACGGAAAGAAGATCATCGGATATCGCCAGGCTATGAACCTTCCTGAGCAACCGAAAAGCATTATCGTTGTAGGCTCCGGAGCAATCGGTATCGAGTTTGCTTATTTCTACAATGCAATGGGCACCAAAGTGACCGTTGTTGAGTTCATGGACAGAATCGTCCCTGTTGAAGATGAAGAAATATCAAAACAACTGGAGCGCAGCCTGAAAAAAGCAGGTATCAATATCCTGACCAGTGCAAACGTTGAATCGGTTGACACTTCAGGTGCAGGCTGTAAAGCACAGGTTAAAACGGCTAAAGGCACAGAAACCCTCGAAGCTGATATCGTGCTTTCTGCTGTAGGTATCACTCCGAACATCGAAAATATCGGTCTTGAAGAGACTGGGGTAAAAACAGATAAAGGTCGCGTGTTAGTTGACGACTTCTACAAAACGAACGTGGAAGGTGTTTATGCCATCGGCGACATCGTTAAAGGTCAGGCATTGGCTCACGTAGCGTCTGCTGAAGGTATCATCTGCGTAGAAAAGATCGCAGGACACCATCCTGAACCTCTTGATTACAATAACATCCCAGGATGTACATACTGCTCTCCTGAAGTTGCTTCTGTCGGCTATACCGAGAAAGCGGCTAAAGAGGCTGGATACGAAATCAAAGTAGGTAAATTCCCATTCTCTGCTTCCGGCAAAGCAAGCGCTGGTGGAAACAAAGATGGTTTCGTGAAAGTGATCTTCGACGCGAAATACGGAGAATTCCTGGGCGCTCACCTGATCGGTGCCAACGTAACTGAAATGATCGCTGAAGTGGTGGTTGCGCGTAAACTGGAAACCACTGGTATGGACATCGTGAAAACTGTTCACCCTCACCCTACCATGAGTGAGGCAATCATGGAAGCGGCTGCCGATGCTTACGGCGAAGTGATCCACTTGTAATCATTCGTTCCATTGACATATTGAAGACCTGCTGAATAGCAGGTCTTTTTTTTTATCTTTATTTTCTGAAAACCATGACTAAACTGTATTCAATAGCAAACGGATATTTCAAGCTCGACGGAGGTGCCATGTTTGGTGTTGTTCCCAAAACACTTTGGAGCAAAACTACTGCTGCCGACGATAATAACCTCGTCCGCTTAGCCATGCGGTCGCTTCTTATAGAGAGCAATGAGCGGCTGATCCTGGTAGATACCGGTATTGGGAACAAGCAGGATGACAAATTTCTGGCGCACTATTATCTTCATGGTGACGATTCAACAGATAAATCGCTGGCTGCTCATGGCTTCTCCCGCGCCGACGTGACCGATGTATACCTCACCCATCTCCATCTTGACCATGCAGGTGGTGCTGTAAGCCGGGTCAACGGTGCGCTGGTCCCAGCCTTCCCGAACGCGCGGTACTGGACGCATCGGGATCATTGGGAATGGGCACTAGATCCAAATCCCCGTGAAAAATCATCTTTCCTCAAAGAAAACCTACTCCCTTTGATGGAACAGAATGTCCTCCATTTCCTCGATCCTGATGATCGCAGCCAATTTCCTCAAGAATTGAGCACCCGCTTAAGCTCCGGCCACACCGAATCCATGATGATGCCCTTTGTCAGGTACAAAAACCGGACAATAGCATTCGTTGCAGATCTTTTTCCTACAACTGCTCACATTCCTGTAGCATACGTCCCTTCATACGACGTCAGCCCACTGAAGACGATGCAGGAAAAAGCAGCCTTTCTTATTGAAGCTCTTGAAAATGAATACATTCTCTTTTTCGGGCACGATCCCGATATAGAGTGCTGTACATTGAGAATGACAGACAAAGGCATACGGGTGGACAGAACCTTCCCACTCACCGAAATTCCCGGGTGATTATCGTGTCTTAATATGTTGTTATTTGATTTTGAAATAATAATTTAATTAAGAATCTTTAACAACTTTTTTATACTTAATGTTGTTATTGCACTAATTGGAATTAACGATCAGAAAGGGGTAGCGTACTATAAATGAGGCAACTTAAAATTTCTCAGTCCATAACCAACAGGGAGTCACAGTCACTCGACAAATACCTCCACGAGATTGGCAAAGTAGATCTTATTACTGCAGAGGAGGAAGTTATTCTTGCTCAAAAAATCCGCGAAGGTGACAGAGCCGCTCTCGAACGGCTGACCAAAACTAATTTACGCTTCGTGGTATCTGTAGCCAAGCAATATCAGAACCAGGGATTAACTCTGGGAGACCTGATTAATGAGGGCAATCTCGGTCTTATCAAGGCAGCAAAACGATTTGACGAAACCAAGGGCTTTAAATTTATTTCCTATGCCGTATGGTGGATCCGTCAGTCCATATTGCAAGCCATTGCTGAACAATCTCGCATTGTCAGACTTCCGCTTAATCAGGTTGGCTCTTTAAGCAAGATCAGCAAGGCCTTTTCCAAACTTGAGCAGGAGTACGAAAGAGAACCGTCTCCCGAAGAACTGGCAGATACGCTTGAAACAACCGTTGACAAGATATCCGACACCCTGAGTAATTCAGGGCGCCACGTTTCCATGGATGCTCCTTTTGTTCAGGGGGAAGAAAACACCCTGCTTGACGTACTCGAGAATTCAGATCCAAATACCGACAGCATCCTGATCAATGAATCGCTTGCCGAAGAGATTAAAAGATCGCTCCTGACACTCACAGACAGGGAAAGAGAGATCGTTTCATTATTCTTCGGAATTACCAACAATCAGCCATTGTCGCTAGAGGAAATCGGAGAGCAATTCAACCTGACACGTGAACGCGTACGTCAGATTAAAGACAAAGCATTACAGCGATTAAGACATACTTCCAGAAGCAAAATTCTTAAATCATACCTCGGTTAATTTCCGGGATATTTACTAATTTAAACCTGTGGAGATTTACTTTCAATTCTACAGGTTATACTTGGCCTGGTTCCTTATGGGCTGGATAGCAGGAGTATATGGATACCTGTATACCAGGTCTCTTCCTGCTGCACTCATCGTAAAAGTACTATTGTATATCATACTTTATTTCGCCAGTATCTCCCGCGCAAAGAGATACTGGTGTTATTTTCAAAACTGCGGCCACAGCATCACCAAACTCTACACACGCTCCTGTCTTGCTGACCTGCTCGTTTTCACATTCATTGCCAGCATATTAAATTTCTTTTTCCATGCTTGAACTGGATAGCCTAACCCTAGCTTTTGGTAAAAAGAACATCTTGTCAGGCTGCTACATGTCCTGCAAGCGGGGCGAAGTGCTGGGATTGCTCGGCAGAAACGGGAGCGGCAAAACAAGCCTGATGAAAGTCATCTTCGGATCACTGAAGCCGCAGTTCATGCGTATCACTATCGACGGAAAAGCAGTATCCAAGTGCTTTCAGGAAGGAAAGGTTGCCTATCTCCCCCAAAGCAACTTCATGCCGCCTTTTCTACGTGTCAAAGATGTGATCGCCGCTTGTTCTCCAGCCTTCATCTCACCTGGAATCAGAGACAGGTATAGAGTTTTATCAGATATTCCCCTTGTGGATGTTTCGGGTGGAGAACGTAGGTTTCTCGAATGCCTCTGGATCTTGTCGCGACCTGCAGACTGCTACCTGCTCGATGAGCCCTTCTCTGAAATAGCTCCTTATCAGGTCGAAAATTTACAGGATATAATCCGTGAATTGGGCAAGACGAAAGGGATCATTCTTACAGATCACATGTACCACTCGCTTATGGAAGTGAGCGGGCGCATTGTCCTCATGCATAACAATGCTGTCTACAACATCCGCGATGAGTCTGATCTGGTATTATACCAGTATATTTCTCAGTATTGAGGGCGGTCTAGTATCGCCTTCTTGACCACGGCGTCCCTGATGTCAAATGCATAAGCAGGCTCTTCATCATGATGATTGATCCGGTCTGAAATACTGACGCTCGTCGGGATAGCACTCTTCTTTTTGGGAGCAGTCTTTAGCTTCACATATTCGGCATACGCCGGCTGCTGATAAACGGATTCATACTTAGGTTCAGGGTAGGCAGGGTCATAAACTTCCTTGACCAGAATGGGCTCCGCAGCTGTATAGGTGGGCTTTACAGGCTTTGTCTCCACGGGTTTGCCCGGTGAAGGTGCTGAACGCTGGGGCTTTTGCTTACCGCGATCCTGCTCCCCCTCCCAGGGCTGAGACGGATTCCTCTTCTTTGCTTCCTCCTGCGCCTTCTTGAGGTTGTTATAAAAGCCGTAAACGACGTATGCAATGGCAAACAAAAACGGTAAGTACTCTCCCATTCTTTAAAGTTAAGGCTTAAATACGGATTCTCATAATTCGTAGTAATTTCATTACTTTGCTGCTCGAAAATTCGCTCCAGAGAACGATAAGAGGGAAAAACACAAGGGACAATGCAACTAACACGGCTGGAAGTCAAAGGCTTCAAGAGTTTTGGAGATAAGATAACTATAAATTTCAACGAAGGAATTACAGCAATAGCCGGACCTAACGGCTGCGGAAAATCCAACGTCGTCGACGCCATCCGCTGGGTATTGGGTGAGCAAAGCACGAAGATGCTTCGCTCTGAGAAGATGGAAAACATCATCTTCAACGGCACAAAGAACCGCAAGCCTTCACAGCTTGCTGAGGTATCGCTGACGTTCGACAATACCAGGAACATCCTACCTACGGAGTTTGCTCACGTCACCATCACCAGGAAACTATATAGGAATGGCGATAGCGAATACCGTCTGAACGACGTACAATGCCGACTGAAAGACATCAACGACCTCTTTCTTGATACAGGTATTGGCTCTGACTCCTACTCGATCATTGAACTTCGGATGATCGATGAGATCATCGCGAATAAAGAGGGTTCCAGGCGGGGCCTCTTTGAAGAAGCTTCCGGCATTTCCAAGTACAAGCTGCGCAAAAAACAGACCTTTAACAAACTTCGTGATACAGAGGCCGACCTCAGCCGCGTAAACGATCTGCTCTTCGAAATTGAGAAGAACATGAAGACGCTGGAAAACCAGGCGAAAAAAGCGGACCGCTATTACAAGCTAAAGGATCAGTACAAGAACCTGAGTGTATCTCTTGCTTCTTTCCACATCACGGGATTCCGCGATTCATTGAGCCGGATCGCCTCTCAGGAAGAACAGCAGCTTGGTGAAAAAACAAGCATCTCAACAAAGCTGGACACCCTGGAAACCTCCCTTCACGAGTTGAAGACCGAAAATCTAACCCGTGAGAAAAACCTTTCTGCGCAGCAGAAGGCAAGCAATGAGTTCGTCTCCAGAATCCGGACGTTTGAAAATGAAAAGAAAATAAAAAATGAACAGCTGCGTCATCTCCGCGATAAGGAGCAGCGTCTCAGCGATGAGATTCTGAAAGACAAAAACCAGCTGGATAGTGTTAGCTATCAACTGAAGCGCCTGGCCGAAGAACATCTCCTCGAACAGGAGAATCTTAGCTCCATTGAATCCGGACTTTCTAACAGAAAGCTGGAACTGGATGAGCTTCGCCTGCAGCAGCAAACGTCCAAGCAGAAGCTTGATCAGTTTGCCAAGCAGAACAATGAGGTCCAGAACCAGGTTCACACCACCGAAAAGGACCTGACGATCCTGAAAATCCAACGCGATGCCCTCTATGAAGAAAGCAGGCGCCATCTGGAGGATACACAGTCCAAGGAGGCGGAGCTGAACCAGTTCAATATCGCGATTGAAGCACTCGATCAGCAATTGAATAGCCGCACCAACGAATTCGCCGAGCTCGAAGAGTTCGAAAAGAACCTGGCCGATCAGATCAGATTCTCTGAAGACATCATCCACCAGAGCCGTGAACAGCAGGCATCTGAAAGCCGCAAGCTCGATGCTCTTCGTAACGAATACAACCTCACCAAATCACTGGTAGACAACCTTGAAGGCTTTCCGGAGTCGATCCGCTTCCTGAAAAAGAACACGACTTGGGCAAAAAAGGCCCCGCTCCTCTCTGATGTTCTCTTTTGTAAGGAAGAATACCGCGTAGCAATCGAAAATTACCTTGAAACGGTCATGAACCACTACGTGGTCGAGTCGCAGACGGAGGCCGTACACGCCATACAGCTCCTGAGCAGCGCCTCCCGGGGAAGGGCTAACTTCTTCATTCTGGAAGCTCTGGAAACGCTTCCTGAACCTGGAAAAGTGGCCATGGTACCAGATAATGTCATCCCGGCTCTCAGCATCATCGAGACCGATCCGAAATATTACAGGCTCTGCCACCAGCTGCTGCGCAATGTATACCTGGTCACCTCCATGGATGAGGCCGAAATGGCCGAAGCCCTGCCCGACCAGAACGTCGTGTACCTGAGCAGCTCAGGAAAATACAGCAAAAGCCGCCTGACCATGTCAGGAGGTTCCGTTGGCCTGTTCGACGGTAAACGTATTGGTCGCGCGCGTAACCTCGATAAGCTCAGCAAAGACATACAGGAGCTCGATGCTCAAATCCAGACACTGAAAGATACCTTGCTGAAGGAAACTCAGCGCCTGGAAACTCTCCGCGGCTCTTCGAAACGAAATGAGGTCAGGATCCTGGAACAAGATATTAACCGGCTGAACAACGAGCGGATTACTCTGCACACACGCAGGGACCAATACCTGAGCTTCATTGAGAACAGCCAGAATCGCAAGCAGGATATCGAGCTGAAGATGCAGTCTATCAATGATGAGCTGTCGATCGCCGAACCTGCACTCGCGAAACTCAAGGAAACCCGTCATGAAATGGGCATGGAGCTCATGGAAAAGCAACAGGACTATCAGGAGCTTACCGAGCTGGTGAATGAAAAGGCGAATGACTTCAATCAGGACAATATCCGCTTCCATCAGCAGCAGAATAAGGTATCCGGCCTGCAAAAGGATCTCGAGCACCGTGAAAACCAGCAGGAGTCCCTTGAAAATAATATGGCCGCCAACGGTCAGGAGCTAAGCAAGTGCAAGGCTGCCATGGACGAGGTGCTCCAGCACGTCGATCTGTCGGATGAAGATCTTGCCAAAATGTACGCTCAAAAAGAGGAATTCGAGAAGGGCGTGAGCGAATCGGAAAAGCTCTACTTTACTTCAAGATCGCTCATCACCGAAACAGAAAACAGCATCGCTACGCTTCGTAAAAACAAGGAGCATGCTGAACTCATGGCCTCAGAGCTCTCCGCAAAGAAAAACGATCTTCGCATGGGCCTGACTTCCCTCAAAGAGCGGCTGGCTGTTGAGTTCTCTATAGATATTGAAGATCTGCTCGACGCAGAAGTCCCACAAGGCGAATCCGAAGACAGCCTGAGAGAGAAAACGCTGAAGATCAAAAAGCAGCTGGACGACTTCGGAGCCATCAATTCCATGGCGATGGAAGCCTTCCGTGAAATGACCGAACGCTACACTTTCATACAAAAAGAAAAACAGGATCTTGCAGAAGCGAAGGCCTCCCTGATGGCCACTATCAAGGAAATCGACGATACTGCCCGCAACAAGTTCATGGATGCTTTCACCCAGGTAAGAGAAAACTTCGTGCGCGTCTTCCGCTCTCTTTTCAATGAGGAAGACAGCTGCGATCTCATTTTATCAAACCCGCAATCACCACTCGATTCCGACATTGATATCGTTGCCCGTCCCAAAGGAAAGCGCCCGCTGTCGATCAACCAGCTCTCCGGCGGTGAAAAGACTCTTACAGCCACTGCGCTGCTCTTCTCCCTTTACCTACTGAAACCTGCTCCATTCTGTATTTTCGATGAGGTGGATGCTCCGCTGGATGATACCAATATCGACAAGTTCAACAAGATCATCCGCAAGTTTTCCGCAGAGTCGCAGTTCATCGTGGTATCTCACAACAAGAGAACCATTGCCAGCACCGATGTGGTGTATGGCGTAACGATGGTCGAACAGGGTGTATCGAAAGTGGTTGCTGTAGATCTCAGGGAAGTCGCTTAATCGGCACCCGGAATTTAAACATATCCTTATTGCCCCTCATATCAAGAGCCGTGTTCAGCAGAACGCTGGCTCTTGCAGAAGTCGCGCTGCCTGCAGATGATACCGTTGCAGCTGGCTGCGTAAGGAATCTACCCGTCTCTGCATGATACAGGGCCTGGGCAAGGCAGTCCTCCCCGGCAGACCCAAATGACTCCAGCAGATCATCGCGTTGTGTCCGGTCCGCTTCTATCCCCGCATAATAGCGTCCTTCGCCCCTGCTGTTCAGGGTCTCGAATGATACAGCATACAATTCAGTATCAAAGATCGGAATACCGAAAAACCCAACCGGCTTGCCGTACGTCCGCGCCTCGCCGATCAGCTGCACAGGCACATAGGGCCTGAGATTGTTGATCAGCAGTTCACTTGCAGAGGCCGTGCCCCGGGTGGTAATAAAATAAATATTGTTCGGGTTCAATGAACCCTTTTTGTTGATGTAAACAGGTGCAAACCCTTTCTGAAAGTCTTTGTCAGCAGCCAGGTTCTTATTCATGTTGTATGAATACATCAGTTTACCATTGGCAGATGCCGGCGCGAGTAAATCAGTCAGGTATTCGGCAGTGCCAACAGAGCCGCCTCCATTATACCGGAGGTCTACAATGACGTCGCTTACTCCTGCGGTCTGAAAGCTGTTCACCACTTCATCTATCCTGGCCTTTGCCTGGGTCGGCGTCCGGCTGCCCGTGGTAATAGCAATAAAACTGTTGAACACGAAATAACCCACTTTCTTCCCATTGCTAAGGGGGTACACCTTCGAAAAAAGAACCGGATTAATCGTGTATTGCTTACGCTGAAGGGTCACCGTAGTGGTTGAATTATCCGGCTTTTGCAAACCCAGCGTGATGGAACTTCCTGCCAGCGCATCAAACAGCACTTTGAAATTCGCTTTCTCAAGAGCAGTCTGGCTGATGTTCGAGTTCCCGTTGATGCTCAGGATCCGCCAGCTTCTTGCAATGCCTGCTTCCCCTGCGGGCGATCCCGGCTGCACGAGCTTAATCCGCAGATCGTCACCTGCATAATAGCGCACGTCAAAACCGAAGTCGTCCGCCAGTCCTTCCTGAATCTCCTCCGATACGGAACCCGTACGATCCAGAAAGCTGTAACGGTCTATAGGCTGGCCGCTCGCATCTTTTTTATATAGCATCAGCGCATCCAGAACATCCTCTGCCTTGCTATAGCTCCTCGTATCGAACGTATTGGGCAAGGCATCCTCCCACAGATACACGAACTTGGTATATAAGTAAACGGAATCTTTCAGGAGCCTCTCCTTTTTCTCTGCACTGGTCCCCGGACCATCATTCTTGTCTTTCTTGCATGCGGCAAAAGAAAGTACGGCGACGCCCAGCGCCAGAACAGCACGCAGCAAATAAGGATGAACGGTTCGTATCATGGTTAAAGGTTTGTGCTTAGTAAGACAAATATTACACACCAACAAACTCAATACCTGCATTTTTTGCAAAAAGCTTATCTTCCTCCCCGTTCCCAACGAACACGACTTCACTTGCACTTAATTCATAGTCTTTCAGAATATTGAGCAGCACACCAGGCGCAGGCTTCGCTTCCAGCTCATCGGTAAAAAACACCTTGAGGTAATTCTCCAGACCGTTCCACTCCATGTGCCTGATCTTATTCAGCTGCTGGATAGGGTTTCCGCCGGTTACCAGAAAGATCATCTTCCGATCAACGGTTATCTGCTGCAGCAGATCCAGCATCTCCTTATAGAGAAGAAGCTTCAAGGGCAACTTGGCCTCGCGGTGCAGACGCATGAAATTCTCGCGGTACTTCTCATCGATACCAAACACTTCCTGAGCCCGGTCGAAGATCCCCTCTTTCCCCTGGTGCTCGTAGGCCGTCTTCATAAAGGCGGTCAGATCAGCAGCAGGAGGCACGGTTTCTATATATTCCAGGAGGTTCGCGAAAAGATAATATACCTGCAGCAGGTAATCTTTCTCCGGATAAAGCACATTGTCCAATTCAAAAACAAAGGCTTTTTTAGCGGGATCGAAGTCTGAATAATTAATCATGGCTCTTTTAAAATGAATAGTCATCAGGTGTCACCACGCGAATTCCGTATTCCTCAAACAGCTGCCTGGCGGATACCAAACCCGCTATTTCCTGTGGTTTCAGGGGATACACCTCTTTGATATCGTGATCCAGGCACAAGGCCAGAACCTCATGCACAAACGTGGAAGCATTTTCATCCGGGATCCGCAAAAAACGCTTACTTTTTAACATAAAGGCAGGGAGCTCTGCCGAGTCGGCCAGAATTATATCATCAGGACGGTTCAGTAACCGTTCGAGCTGATAGGCCTTGGATGTTGTCGCTCCGGTAATCAGAATATTCAATCTCTACTCACTTAATATTAGTCCATCTTTCATAAAGACCTTGCGGTCTGACATCTCACCGAGCTCCTCATTATGTGTCACGATAATGAACGTTTGCTGAAACTGGTCGCGAAGATCTTTGAACAGGCTGTGCAGGCTCAGTGCATTCTCTGAATCCAGATTTCCCGAAGGTTCATCCGCCAGGATCAGCGAAGGATTGTTGATCAGCGCGCGCGCTACCGCCACCCGCTGCTGTTCGCCACCCGACAACTCGGAAGGCTTGTGGCTCGCTCTTGAACCCAGGCCCAACATCTCCAGCAGTTCAAGCGCCCTCACTTCCGATTCCTTTTTTCCCTTTTTGGCGATAAATGCAGGAATGCAGACATTCTCGAGTGCGGTAAATTCAGGCAGCAGATGATGGAACTGGAAAATGAAGCCCAGGCGCTGATTACGAAAGGCGCTTAGCTTTGCCGTCGACAATGCGGAGACGTTTATTCCGTCAATAACCACCTGCCCGGCATCTGATTTATCCAGCGTACCCACAATATGAAGAAGGGTACTCTTCCCTGCTCCCGAAGCACCCAGTATCGTCACAATCTCTCCCTTGGCAACATGCAGATCTACCCCTTTCAGGATCTCCAGCTGGCCATATTTCTTGTAAATTCCTGTCGCTTGCAGCATCCGACGAAATTACTTAAAAGAATGAATGTTCGGGTCTTTCGGTATTCTATAAAGAAAAAAAATACTAGCTTTACGCCACGCAAACTTCAAAATAATGAATATTCACGAATATCAAGGCAAAGCAATACTCAAAAGCTTCGGCGTCAGAGTGCAGGAAGGCATCGTTGCCGATACTCCCGAGCAGGCTGTTGAAGCCGCCAAGAAGCTGAAAGAAGATTTTAACTCTGACTGGGTGGTAGTAAAAGCTCAGATTCATGCGGGTGGCCGTGGTAAAGGCGGTGGTGTAAAGCTGGCGAAGAACCTCGATGAGGTTAAAGAAAGAGCAGAGCAGATCATCGGTATGCAGCTTGTAACTCCTCAGACTGGTCCTGAAGGTAAAAAAGTAAATAAGGTTCTCGTTGCTCAGGATGTTTACTATCCCGGAGAAACAGAGCCAAAAGAATTCTACATCAGTGTGTTGCTTGACCGTGCAAAAGGTCGTAACATCATCATGTACTCTACGGAAGGTGGAATGGATATCGAGCACGTAGCTGAAACCACTCCTCACCTGATCTTCAAAGAAGAAATTGATCCTCAGTTAGGTCTTCGCCCGTTCCAGGCAAGCCGTATTGCATATAACCTCGGTTTAAGTGGTGCAGCAATGAAAGAGATGACCAAATTCGTTACTGCTCTTTACAAGGCATACGAAGAAACGGATTCATCCATGTTCGAAATCAACCCTGTCCTGAAAACATCAGACAACAAGATCCTGGCGGTTGATGCCAAGGTTAATCTGGATGATAACGGTCTGTTCCGTCATAAGGACTATGCTGATCTGCGCGACGAAAGCGAAGAAGATCCAATGGAAGTGGAAGCAAGCAAATCAAACCTGAACTTCGTAAAGCTTGACGGAAACGTTGGCTGTATGGTTAACGGTGCTGGTCTTGCCATGGCTACTATGGACATTATCAAATTGGCAGGTGGTGAGCCGGCTAACTTCCTTGACGTGGGCGGAACAGCCAACGCACAGACTGTTAAAGCTGCATTCAACATCATCCTTCAGGATCCGAATGTAAAAGCAATCCTGATCAACATCTTCGGTGGTATCGTTCGCTGTGACCGTGTAGCTCAGGGTGTTATCGACGCATATCAGGAACTTGGAAACATCCGCGTTCCAATCATCGTTCGTTTACAAGGAACAAATGCTGAAGAAGCGAAAAAGCTAATTGACGAATCAGGTCTTAAAGTTTACTCTGCTATCCTGTTGAAGGAAGCTGCTGAACTGGTGACTAAAGTATTGGCTGAAGAAGCTTAATTCTAAAAGCCTTATAATTTGAAAGGACGGTATCCCAAAGGAGCCGTCCTTTTTTTATGCCTGGTATTTCCATCAACTTCTGAAGGTTCAAAGATCACATTTCCTTATGATTTGATAATGAAAGCACATCAACGTATATTGTAGCTATGTCAGACATCAAAAAACTACATACCACCAATTACTTCAACACCTTTATCGAAGTCGCCGAAGATACCAGGGCCCTGAGCGGAACCAGGCCTCCATCTAAGGGCGGAAAAGAAACGGTCGCCGGGATCCAATATGAATTGATTGCCGGGAACCCGTACCAATACACCTCAGATGATATCCTCTTCCAGGCATACGCCCGAAAGAATGATCTGACCGAAGACGAATACCCTCAAAGCAGGGAAGAATTTTTCTCCAAAGGGCAGCCATGCCTCAGAGCCTCGCCGCTGACAAAGACCTATGGCTTCGGAATTCACTGTAATGCTGATGGAAAATTTGCATTGTTCGGAATGGAAACAACCCCCTATCAATCATTAGCAAACGACCCCGAACTCAGGAAAGTTAAAGCCATGCGAACATCAAAAAAGCAGTGAGAGTTTCAAAAACGCTCCGTTTTCATTAAATTAGGTCGATTCACACACAAATTACTGAATGGGACACTTACCGAAACTAATAGAGGACTTAGCATTAATTTTGATTGTCGCGGCCTTCGTGACCTTACTTTTCAAAAGCATTAAGCAACCTTTAGTTTTAGGCTATATCATTGCAGGCTTACTCGTCGGCCCCTACCTCTCGCTTACCCCGAGTGTAGCCGACACAGAGAACGTAAAAACCTTTGCCGATATTGGCGTAATCTTCCTACTCTTTAGTCTGGGACTTGAATTCAGTTTTAAGAAGCTTGTCCGTGTAGGAGGTTCGGCATCGATCACGGCCTTTGTGGAGATTATATTTATCACGACCGCAGGATATCTCGCCGGCCACTGGATGGGTTGGTCTACCATGGATAGCCTGTTCCTCGGGGGGATGCTCGCCAGTTCCTCTACCACCATCATTATCAAGGCATTCGACGAGCTAGGTGTCAAAACCAAGCAATACGCACGTATTGTTTTCGGGGTACTTGTCGTCGAAGACATTGTGGTGATCCTCCTGATGGTATTACTATCCACAGTGGCGGTAACCAAACAGTTTGAAGGAACGGAGATGCTCTTTACCGTGGGTAAGCTCCTCTTCTTCCTGATCCTCTGGTTCCTTGCAGGAATATTCCTGATTCCAACCCTCCTAAGAAAAGCCAAGACCGTCCTCGATGAGGAGACGCTCCTGATCCTGTCCCTCGGTCTTTGTCTCGGGATGGTGGTTGTAGCCACTCAGGTTGGCTTCTCAGCCGAACTTGGAGCCTTTATCATGGGTTCCATCCTTGCCGAAACCACATCCGCGGAAAAGGTCGAGCATATCACCCTTCCTATAAAGAACTTTTTTGGCGCTATATTCTTTGTGTCTGTCGGTATGCTGATCGATCCTGTCACCATAATGGAGCATGGCTGGACCGTCATCGGCGTTACGCTGCTTACCTTGTTTGGTAAGTTGTTCAGTACCACCTTGGGAGCGCTGCTATCGGGACAGCCTCTGAAGCAGTCTGTACAAGTGGGGATGAGTATGGCGCAGATCGGCGAATTTGCCTTCATCGTAGCTACGCTGGGATTGTCGCTAGGCGTTATCAGTGACTTCTTGTTCCCTGTCGCCGTAGGAGCTTCAGCCATTACGACCTTCACCACTCCATACATGATCAAGTATTCGGAGCGGTTCTATAATTTCCTTCAGCGTACACTTCCTGAAAAGTGGGTTAAGAACCTCAACACTTACTCCACCAGCACCCAGAACATCCAGGCGGAAAATGAGTGGAAAGTGGTACTGAAGTCTTATTCGAGCATCGCTTTTACGAACGGGATCATCCTCCTGGCGCTAATGCTGCTGTCTATCAAAATCCTTCTGCCCTTCCTTGACCAGGCAATCACCAACGATATCACACGCAGCGTCATCGCTCTTGTCGTTTCATTCGGTATCGCAACGCCTTTCCTCTGGGCACTGATGGCTAAAAGACCGCACAATATGGCGTATAAAGAGCTGTGGCTGAACAAAAGGTACAACCGGGGACCGCTGCTCGTACTGGAGTTCCTGCGTATTGTCCTTGGCGTTCTGCTGATCGGATTCTGGGTGAATGAGCTATTTCCCACGGCCATCGCACTGATGGTAGCTATACCGGTTATTTCGATCATTCTGATCCTCTTCTCCCAGCGTATACAGCAGTTCCACCAACGATTGGAAGGCAGGTTCCTCTCTAATTTGAATGCCCGCGAAACCGCTCAGGCGGATCTGAAATTACAATCTGAAAATATCCTTCATAGGGAGTTCAATCCCGATACCACCTCCCTCTCCCCCTGGGATGCCCATATGGTGGACCTGGAAGTCAGTCAGCATGCCGAGTACATCGGAAAAACGCTCGAAGAATTGTCGTGGCGGGAAAACTACGGTATCAATATCGCCTATATCAAGCGTGGCGACAGACTGATCTACGCGCCCGCCCGTCATAACAAGTTACTGCCGTTTGACCAGGTGGGTATTATCGCCACGGACGAGCAAATGCAAGCCTTCAAACCTGTGTTTGACGCAAAAGAACAGGTAGAATTTGTTGACTATAAAGTCGAGAACATCGTCGTTCAGAAAATTGTTGTCGATGAACACAACAAGCTCAAAGGCCTCACCGTCCGCAACTCCGGAATCAGAGAGCGTACAAACGGCCTCGTTGTGGGGATTGAACGGAATAATCAGCGTATGTTGAACCCCAACTCCACAACGGTGTTTGAATGGGGCGACATTGTCTGGATCGTTGGAGAAAAGAAAAAGATCCAACTACTGAATACCACTCCCTGATAGCGAGAAGATATTCTCCATCAGCATCCATTTCTCGCCAGGCTTCGCTCCCGGCAAAGGCTTTTGGTATTTCCACATCAAATCTTCCCACTCCTGCACCTTCGGATTTGCAGCATCCAGCTGGTTCTTGCGTTCAAAGCTGAAGGATGCATCCGTTTCCATGATCATGCATAAACGGTTACCAAGACGATAGATCTCAAGACCGAGGATCCCCGACTGGCGGATGCTCTCTTTGATCTCGTCCCAAACCTGTCGGTGCCATCGCACATACTCTTCCATAAGTTGAGGATCATCTTTAAGATCCAGTGTAAGACAATATTTCTGCATCAGATTTCAAGTGTTAAGAACTAAAAAATCATTTCAATAAAAAGCTGCTTAGAAGGTTCCTTTCAGACGTATGTCAAGCTGAGCTTCGAATAGTGATTCGGGCCTGACTATCTCGCCTTGTAGCTGGTTTATGCCTTCATTTTCAAAACTCACCTTTTTATCAGATTGGAATCCTACAAGAATCGGATGAGCAATGGTAAAGTTCCGCCTCCTGCTCATATCCCAAAAGTTGTAATGCCTGTCGGCCGCAGAACGATGCTGGAAGTTCCATAACACCAAATATTTGCCATGATGCGGATACCCGGGCTCCGGACCTCCTAGATTATAGAAGACACCACCTTTGATCGCAATCCTGCGCCTGGGAATAGTAGAAGCCCAATTTAATGCCATACTTCCTGCAGGCCTCAGCAAGGGGCTTCAAGATGTCCTGTTTATAGGGGCTTGTATCGCAGATATCCCAATCCGAGACCTTCGAATCAAAAGTCGCAAATCCGTCATGATGCTTTGCTGTGATGACGATGTATTTCATTCCTGAATCGTGGGCTGTCTTCACCCATTCATCCGCATCGAACTTAAACGGATTAAACTGCCGCCCGACAGACCTGTACTCCCCTACCGGAATCTTCATTCTGTTCATGATCCATTCTGCACCACCCTTTGCCTGCTGGTGCCCTCTGTACTCCCCTGCCAGCTGGACATATACACCAAAATGAATGAACATACCAAAGCGGGCCTCCCGCCACCATTTCATTCGTTCATCCTGAGAGAGGCTGGTTTGTGCCTGGGTAAATAAAGTTGTAAAGAACAGCAAGGAGAGCAGAAAACTTAGTTTTTTAAACATCATAACTCTGAATTTAATTGGTCTGTTTTGTCTCGGCAAGCGGGCTCAAATACGTTAAATCCGGCCGCAAAAATATCCCGCTGATTGGCTATTTAATAAATCATAATGGCCTGCATCATCCAACTCAATCAAAAAACGTTTCCTATAAACTTCTGTCCAGTCAACTATAAGCCTATAATAAGTCCGACTTTTTCTGCTTCTAAGTCGGACTCATCCCGGGCACAAAACTGAATCTATACACAGGCATGTAAATAAATTCCCGGAATAGGGGCTGTACGAATCAGTTAAATAAGTTTACGGTAGTCGCTCTGGCCGCGCTGTAATACTTTAACACTGTTTGACAAATAAATACCATTTTGATTTTGTTTCTTTTTTTAGATTTGCACACATATGAAGCGCACAAAAATCAAAGACCTCTTAAATACGACTGACTTTGGGCAGGAGATTAATGTTCAAGGCTGGGTAAGAACGTTCAGGAACAATCAGTTCATTGCAATCAATGACGGTTCGACGATCAATAATTTACAAGCTGTTGTTGACTTCACCAATACCGATGAGGCCATATTAAAGCGCGTTACTACGGGTGCAGCCGTTTCGGTTACCGGAGATCTTGTTGAATCATTGGGTAAAGGCCAGCGTGTAGAATTAAAGGTTAAAAATCTGGAGATCCTGGGTGACAGCGATCCTGAGAAATACCCTCTGCAGCCAAAGAAACACAGTCTCGAGTTTTTGCGCGAGATTGCGCATCTACGCTTCCGTACCACAACTTTCAACGCCATTTTCAAGATCAGACATGCGCTGGCATTTGCCGTGCATCAGTTTTTTAACGAAAAGGGCTTTGTTTATATGCATACCCCAATCATCACCGGATCAGACGCTGAAGGCGCCGGAGAGATGTTCAGAGTATCTACTATCGACTTTGATAACGTACCACGCAACGAAGACGGTACAGTAAATTATAAAGAAGACTTCTTTGGCAAGTCGACTAATCTGACTGTTTCCGGACAGCTGGAGGGCGAACTTGCGGCCATGGCCTTCGGGGAGATCTATACCTTCGGACCTACTTTCCGTGCAGAGAATTCCAATACCACACGCCACCTCGCAGAGTTCTGGATGATCGAGCCGGAAATGGCTTTCTTCGACATCCACGATAATATGGATCTGGCGGAGGAACTGCTGAAATATTTGATCCGCTATGCCCTTGACCATTGCGGTGAGGAACTTGAATTCCTGAAGTCGCGCTTAATGGAAGAAGAAAAGCAGAAGCCACAGGCAGAACGTTCAGAAATGGATCTGTTAGCCAAGCTGAACTTCTGTTTAGAGAACGACTTTGAACGCATCACCTATACCGAAGCGATCAAGATCCTGAAGAGCTCCAAACCAAACCAGAAAAAGCAATTTAAATACCTGATCGACGAATGGGGAGCTGATTTGCAGTCGGAACACGAACGTTTCCTGGTGGAAAAACATTTCAAGAAGCCGGTGATCCTGACCGACTACCCTGCGGATATCAAATCATTCTACATGCGTCAGAATGAGCCGGATGAGCTGGGTAGAAAAACCGTAGCGGCTATGGATATCCTGTTCCCAGGTATCGGCGAAATCGTTGGCGGATCTCAACGTGAGGAGCGCCTGGAAAAACTGGAACAAAGAATGCACGATATGCACATCCCTGTAGAAGAGATGTCGTGGTTCCTGGATACACGACGGTTCGGATCTGCACCGCATGCAGGCTTCGGGCTCGGCTTTGAGCGCCTCGTCCTCTTTGTTACGGGCATGACCAATATCCGCGATGTGATTGCATTCCCGCGGACACCGAAGAACGCTGAATTTTAAATAATTGACAACATTTTCTAAAGGCCTGGGTTTTAATAGCTCAGGCCTTTTTTAATAACATTTCATTATGCTAATACGAATCTATCCGGAAAATCCTAACCCTAAAGCTATTGAACAAGTTGTCGATGTACTCAGAAACGGGGGAATCATCATCTACCCTACTGATACGATTTATGGACTGGGTTGCGACATCACTAATCAGAAAGCAATTGAAAAAATCTGTCAGATAAGAGGAATCAAGCCTGAGAAGGCAAACTTCTCCTTCGTTTGCCATGATCTGCAGAACATCTCGGAATACGTCAAGCCGATTGACACCTCGGTGTTCCGCCTCATTAAAAAGGCGCTTCCGGGTCCTTTTACATTCATTTTCGAAGCTTCCAACAAAGTTCCGAAACTACTGAGTTCCAAGAAAAAGACTGTAGGAATACGTGTTCCGGACAATTCGATCGCAAGGGAAATCGTGAAACAGTTGGGAAATCCCATCCTGTCCACTTCGATCCGCGACGAGGACGAAATACTGGAGTATTCAACCGATCCGGAACTGATCCACGAGAAGTTTGAAGACCTGGTTGATCTTGTTATAGATGGTGGCTACGGAGGCAATGTCGCTTCGACCGTAGTGGATTGTACTACAGGTGATTTTACCGTTCTCAGAGTAGGCAAAGGCAAATTAGAAGAGTATGTGTAAGCCTCGCAGGCACGGTCCGGGCCCCCATTAAGTCATTTTTTGTAAGTTTGCGGTATGGCTCGTAAAATCAACCTGAAAGCATTCAAAGACTTTTTTAGATCTGGACAAATTGGGGGCGTCCTCCTGCTTTTCTCAGTTGTGATATCACTTTGTATCGCCAACAGTCCTTTGTACGATTCTGTCGAAGACATTCTGCACTACACCTTCGGTCTGAGTACAGCGTCTTTTCAGCTGGAATATTCAACTGAAGTTTGGATCAACGATGGACTGATGGCGATCTTCTTCCTTCTTGTGGGACTGGAGATCAAACGCGAAATTGTAGAGGGAGAGCTATCATCACTCAAACATGCAGCAATGCCCGTTTTTGCGGCACTCGGCGGTATGCTGGTTCCTGCAGCGATCTACGCAGCATTCAATCAGGGCACCCCAACCGCAGGTGGCTGGGGCATTCCTATGGCTACAGACATTGCCTTCGCGCTGGCCATCATTTCGATGCTGGGTGACCGGGTTCCGGCTTCGCTGAAGATCTTTCTGGCTGCCCTTGCAATCGTCGACGACCTCGGTGCCATCGTCGTTATCGCCGTATTTTATACCAATGAGCTACATACTGATCAACTCCTTTACTCAGGAGGCATCCTCGCGCTGCTGGTGCTCTTTAATAAGCTTGGGGTAAAAAACCTGGCTTTCTATCTGATCCCCGGATTGTTCTTATGGTACTTCGTACATCATTCGGGTATCCATGCCACGATCGCAGGCGTCTTACTCGCCTTCACTATCCCAACCAATACAACAGACGAGGAGTCGCCCCTTGAGAAGCTGGAACATAGTCTGACCAAGCCGGTGAACTTCCTGATCATGCCCATATTCGCACTCTCCAATACACTGATTCGCTTCGAAAGCGGAATGGTTGAAGGATTAACCAGCTCCTTGGGAATGGGAATTATAGCGGGACTACTCGCCGGCAAAACTTTGGGTATCTTCCTCTTCTCCTGGCTGTCTGTCAAGTTAAAATGGTCGGGACTTCCTTCAGAAGCACGATGGAAACATATCCTGGGGGTAGGCATGCTGGGCGGTATCGGTTTTACCATGTCCATTTTCATATCTCTTCTATCGTTCAGCGACATAGAGCACCAGTCGGAAGCCAAATTCTCCATTTTAGTAGCATCTATATTAGCGGGCAGCCTTGGTTTTATATACCTGAAAAGCTTGGACAAGACGAAAAAGCTGGAGGACTAACAATAAAGGCCGGGCATTTCAGTTAATATGGAAGAAAACATCACGTTTACTTCTATGAAATCTCGTTCGAATAATATCGTTACCGTTATTCTTTTCCAGGTTCTTCATCTTGACCGTTTGGCGAGATGGTTTAATAAATAAAACACCTGTGTATTGTCAACTTTGAGGCGCAAACAAAGAATCATTACAATCAAGTTCCTCAGATAGAATCAATTTTGTAATTTTGCAAAGTGATTGCAATAAACAACCTTACCTTCGAGATTGGTTCGAGGGCTTTATATGATGAAGCAAATTGGCACATCAAGCCAGGTGACAAAACCGGATTAATCGGGGCGAATGGTACTGGAAAAACTACCTTACTGAAATTGATCGTTGGCGATATGCAGCCAACAAGCGGTACCATCTCGATGGCTAAGGACATCAAGATCGGCTACCTGAATCAGGATCTGCTATCCTATCAATCAGACAAAAATATTCTGCATGTCGCCATGGAAGCTTTCGAGCGCCAGAATCAGCTACACACTGAAATTGAAGAACTGTTAAAGAAACTGGAAACAGACTATTCGGAAGACGTTCTCCACAAGTTAAGCGATAAACAACACGAATTTGATGCGCTCGATGGCTACAACATCGAGTTTAAAGCACATGAGATCCTGGCGGGACTGGGTTTCAGCGAAGCCGACCAAAAGCGTCAGCTGGGCGAGTTTTCCGGAGGATGGCGCATGCGTGTGATGCTGGCCAAGATCCTTCTGCAGGCCCCCGACATTCTCTTGCTCGATGAGCCTACCAACCACCTGGATCTTCCATCCATTAAATGGTTGGAAACCTATTTGCTGGGCTTTGAGGGTGCAATCGTTATTGTATCACACGACAGATGGTTCCTCGATAAGGTTGTAAACCGCATTGTGGAATCCCGTAAAGGTAAACTAACCCCGTATGCCGGTAATTACAGCTTTTATCTGGAAGAAAAGGCATTACGCGGAGAGATCCAGCGCAACGAGTTCAAGAATCAGCAGCAGAAGATCAAACAGGAAGAACAGCTCATTAACCGCTTCCGGGCAAAGGCCAGCAAGGCAAAACTTGCGCAATCACGTATCAAGATGCTGGATAAAATGGAGCGCATTGAGGATGTTGATGATGAAAATCCGAGCGTGAACTTCTCCTTTAAGTTCAGCAAGCAATCCGGCCGTCACGTTATCCGTATAGAGGATGTGAGCAAGGCCTACCCTTCCAACGTCATCCTGAAGCATGCGAACGCCGTGATCGAGAAGGGCGACAAGATCGCTTTAATCGGTGCAAACGGACGTGGTAAATCTACGCTCCTGCGGATCATTGCCGGTGTGGAGACTTTCGAAGGAGCATCAATCACCGGGCACAATGTTACACAAACATTCTTTGCTCAGCATCAGCTGGAATCACTGCACCTGGAGAATGCTATTTTAGAAGAGTTACAGGCTTTCGCGCCTAAACATACCGATACAGAACTCCGCTCTATACTGGGAAGTTTCCTGTTTACGGGGGACGACGTATTCAAGAAGATCAAGGTATTATCCGGAGGAGAGAAATCGCGGGTAGCCCTGGCAAAAGCCCTTACGGCTGATGCGAACTTCCTGATTCTGGATGAGCCAACCAATCACCTGGACATGGCTTCGGTGAACATCCTGATACAGGCGCTCAACCAGTATGAGGGTACGTTCATTGTGGTATCTCACGACCGGTATTTACTCGACAATGTAGCGAACAAGATCTGGTTTATCGAAGATCAGCAGATCAAGGAATATCCAGGTACCTATGCTGAATACGAAGAGTGGCAGTCCAAGCGGCCGGTTGTAGCAGATAAGCCGCAGGCAGCCGTGCAGCCGAAGAAGGAAGAAAAACCTGTAAAAAAAGCACCTACAGAAGACAAAGGCAAGCAGATCAAAAAGCTGAACCAGACGCTTCAGCAGGTGGAAGAAAAGGTATCGCTTCTGGAGAAACAGCTCGCCCAGGCGGAACTGGTTCTCGGACAGGAAGAAACCTATCAGGACAAGAAAAAGCTGGAGGCTGCCAATCAACACTATCAATCTGTAAAGACCGAACTTCAGGCCTATCAGGCAGACTGGGAGAGTCTCGCAGAACAGATTATGGAGCTTGAATAAGCAGTTCGACATATCTTATTTGCAGCCAGGAGCTACGCGTTTTGCGATAGTCCTGGCTGCTTTGTTTTATATTATCCTGCCGGTTCAGGCACAAGAAACCGTATTTCAGGACCAGGTGTACAACAAGGCGCTGCGCTCGGTTGAGTTCTATAACAGGAACAAAGAGCAATCCCTGCCTCTTATTCACTTGAACTCGTCGGACGAGCTGCTGCTCAGCTTTGACGACCTCCGGGAAGGCAGCCGCTCCTACGCGTATACGATTGAGCATTGCGATATGAACTGGAAGAGCAGCAGGCTCTCCCCTCTCGACTACTTGGATGGCTTTGGTGAAGACCGGATCAACGATTATGACGTGTCGCTCAATACCCTCCAGGGATATACACATTATCAGCTGTCGATCCCGAACCAGACGGTCCGCCCTAAGATAGACGGCAATTATGTGCTTAAAGTTTACGAAGAAGGATACCCAGAGCGTGTGCTGCTGACGCGCAGGTTCTATGTCCTCCAGGCTGCAGTGGTTCTCCGTTCGGAGATTATGGCACCCACCCGCGTTTCGGACCGTAGAACCAATCAGAAGATCAACATAACCGTAGAGCACCCGCAGCTGAATATTCAGAATCCATATACCGAGGTGCAACTTGTCGTGAGGCAGAACGGCCGTCCCGATGCAGAGCAAATTGCGAGGCACCCCAATCAGATCAGATCGGGACAGCTGGTTTATAATGACCTCGGCACCCTGGAGTTTAATGGCTCAAACGAGTTCAGGAAGTTTGATATCCGCACCCTTCGCCTGCAGACCGAGCAGGTGGAGCAGATCTATAAAGATTCGGTGAACACGGTTCAGCTGCTGCCCGATCAGCCCCATACGGCATCCAACTACTCCTCCACTTTCGATGAGAACGGGAGTTTTTTTATCAGGAATCAGGAGGGACGAGACCCGGCTACAGATGGCGACTATGCCTACGTCACGTTTACGCTTGAGGCGGCACGCCCTGGTGTAGATGGAGATGTGTATGTAGTGGGTAAGTTCAATGATTATCGACTGGTGGATAAGCTGGTCTATGACGCTGAGCGCTCACGTTTTTATGGCTCTGTTTACCTTAAACAGGGACTGTATGACTATCAGTACGTGTGGGTAGATAAAAATAATCCCCTCAAAGCCAGCAGCACCTTGTTTGAGGGCTCATTCTTCGAAACAAAAAACAGTTATCAGGCATTCTTGTACTATCGGCGACCCGGATCCCGGTGGGATCAGCTTGTCGGATTCCATGAATTCAACAATTAATTAAAAATACTCTATGACAGTTACCTCCAAGCCAGCAAGCTATTCATTCACCATCATGAATGAACTTGTTTTTCCGAATGACACGAACCCACTTCATAATCTGATGGGAGGACGCTTATTGCATCTAATGGATATTGCAGCGGCGATCTCCGCGCAAAAGCATTCTAATCATATCGTGGTGACAGCCTCTGTGGATAACGTGTCATTTAAGCATCCGGTAAAGCTTGGAGATGTGATCACGATACATGCAAAGGTGACACGGGCATTCAGCACTTCGATGGAGATCAGGCTGGAAGTATTTTCAGAAAACATTCATCCGAACAGCCGCATCAAGAGCAATGAGGCATACTATACCTTTGTAGCGCTGGATGATCAGGGCAATCCTGTACGTGTACCTGAGCTCATACCGGAGACTGATGAGGAGAAGCTGCTATTTGAAACAGCTCTTTCCCGCCGTGAGCTTCGCCTGATCCTGGCGAACAAGATGAAGCCGGAGAATGCAACTCAGCTAAAGGCGTTATTCTTTCCCGAAGGTTAATTGGAAAAAAAGGCTGTAGATGCCCCCTACCCGGATTCATCTACAGCTGATATAAATTCATTCCTCATTCGCGAGTTCCAGAATCCGGTCAAACTCTTCGGGCTTCATTCCCATAACGGATAGTCTTCCTTGTTTAACCAGACCAACATTCTCCAGTCGCGGATCTTTCTTGATCTGCTCCAGGGTAACGGGTTTTTTCAGTGTTTCAATCGGAGATAGGTCTACCACCACCCAGTTCGTATCCTCTGTTGTGGGATCCTGATAAAATTCCTTGACGACTTTGGCTATCCCGACGACTTCCTTACCCTCATTGCTGTGGTAAAAAAGCACCAGGTCGCCTTCTTTCATGGCTTTCATATTGTTGCGTGCCTGGTAATTGCGTACGCCGTCCCAGAATGTGCGGCCATCCTGATTGAATTTATTCCAGCTGTATTTAAAAGGTTCGGACTTAACGAGCCAATAGTTCATGTATGTTGTTCTAGGGTGTCGATTTGAAGTTGCGAAAATAAGAATTATTGAGTTGATCTTATGAACCTGCTGATCGTTTCAGGCTATCTCAATTATTGATTTTATACATATTTGCTATACGTCTGAACATTAGTACTCTCAGGCCGATCAAATTCCAGTGATATTTGATATCAGGGGAAATAACCTTTTGCATCAATTATGAAACTAACCAAAGATTCACTCACATCTAACTCCAGAAGAAAGTTCATTCATGATCTGGGTATTGCATCATTGGGTCTCTCAGCTTTATCGCTCTTTTCGGGGTTTAAAAGTCATGACGAAGACTCCAGTAAAGAACGTATGAGAAAGGAAAAAGCAGCAGGCAAGCTAGGTATTGCGCTCGTAGGATTGGGCAGTTACGCTGGTGGGCAACTTGCACCGGCGCTTACTGAAACATCGCATTGCTATCTTGCAGGCATTGTTACGGGCACGCCGGAGAAAGCGGAAAAATGGAAGAAACAATATGGCATTCCTGATTCCAATGTTTATGACTATAAGAATTTTGATCAAATAAAGAACAATCCCGATATAGACATCGTCTACGTGGTTCTTCCGAATTCTATGCACTCGGAATATGTTATCAGAGCTGCACAGGCCGGAAAGCATGTGATCTGCGAAAAGCCAATGGCTATTACGGTCCAGGAATGCGATCAGATGATCGCCGCCTGTAAGAAGGCGGGCAAGATGCTGGGTGTGGGATATCGCTTGCATTATGATCCATACCACCTCGAACTGACGAGGCTTGGCCAGAAAAAGGTTTACGGAGATATAAAAAGCATGTCGGCAGGATTCGCCTTCAATGCCTCCAAAGGCATGTGGCGACTTGATAAAACCATGGCGGGAGGTGGTCCGCTCATGGATCTTGGGATATACTGCGTTCAGGCATTTTGCTATGTGACGGGGCAGACGCCGCTATCCGTGACGGCGAAAGAAGGTCCGAAGACAGATCCGGATCGTTTTCCTACTGTAGAGCAATCCCTTACCTGGCAGTTTGAAATGCCTGGAGGAATAAAGGCTGAAGGATTTACCAGCTATGCAGATAGCCGGAATATGCTGAAAGTGGAGGCCGAAAAAGGCTCCTTTGAGCTTGCTCCTGCATTTAATTATAACGGACTCCGTGGTAAGGGACCAGAAGGAAACTTCAGCTTCCCGGCTGTGAATCAACAGGCGCGTCAGATGGATGATTTTGCGTTATCACTGATCCAAAAGCGGCCGACTCGGGTTCCGGGAGAAATGGGAAGACGGGATGTGGCCTATCTTCAGGCGATCTACCAGGCGATGCGTAGCGGGCAAAAAGTGTCACTTAAAGCATAAAGGTCCGGCAAAATGATCAAACAACTAAGCGTTATGCTGTTAGCTGCAGTTTCACTGGGAATGATGCAGCCTTCGCCGGAAACAATAGGAAGTATTGAACGCCTGGATCCTGAGTTGGACAAGGTGATCAGTCCAGGTGCCCGGGCAGAAATTATTGCTACAGGCATGGATTGGAGTGAAGGACCGCTCTGGGTGGAAAGACACAAGATGCTGCTCTGGTCTGACGTTCCGAGGGATACTGTTTGGAAGTGGACAGAGAAGGGCGGCAAGGAAGTTTACCTCACGCCTTCAGGTTATACAGGTAGTATTCCCAGAAAAGGGGAAAAAGGATCTAATGGACTCGTGTTGGATCCAAAAGGGAACCTGGTACTCTGTATGTGCGGCGACAGGCGGATGGCGAGGATGGATGCGCCTTTGGATGCTCCTCAACCGAAGTTCATTACCCTGGCAGACAACTATAAGGGCAAGAAATTTGATAGTCCGAACGATGCTGCGTACTCTCCGGCGGGGGAACTTTATTTCACAGACCCACCCTATGGACTGGAGCGCCAGCACAATGATCCGCTAAAGGAAATGAAGTTCCAGGGAGTTTACAAAGTAAAAAAGAATGGAGAGGTGGTGTTGCTTATCGACTCTATCAGTCGCCCTAATGGAATTGCTTTCTTCCCTGGTGGAAAACAGCTGCTTTTAGCCAGTTCAGACGGTGCTGCTCCGAACTGGTATATCTATGATGTAAACGAGAATGGCCTTTCCAATGGCAGGATCTTTTACAGCGCTAAAAATCAGGGACAAGGCTTAAGAGGGGCACCTGACGGTATGAAGATTAATAAAAACGGTTATGTGTTTTCGGGTGCCCCGGGTGGTATCTGGATTTTCAACAGAAGCGGTAAGCTGATCGGAAAGCTAAGCGGCCTGAAGGCGCCGGCTTCCAATTGTACATTATCGGGAGACGAGAAGACCCTTTATATTACCAATGACATGAATATTTTGAGGTTGAAGTTGAGGGAATAAAGATCGTTAATATCGAAAACTATAACTTACCTAAACTGACTGCAAAAGATGAAAAACAATGAACTGTTAAGGCCTCTGTTTTATTTCAGTTACGCTGCTTTTCTTACTGGTTCTGCATTAAAGATTACACATACCGCAGGATCGCTCGGCAAAATCACGCTCGCCTTTGCCGCTGTCTTTTTTATTGGCTTCATGATCTTGTCCCTGGCTGAAATATACAGGTCAAAACGGCTTGTCCTCAGTGAAAAGATCATGTGGACAGTCGGGTTCCTGTTTTTCAATCTCATTACGGGCCTTCTGTATTTCTTTATGGGCAGAAATCGCATCACCAGAACCTATAATCTAAGATCTCCTTTGGACAGACATTCATCGTAGCATGATATTGGCTAAGCAATTATCATTTTTTTTAGTAGGTTTGGTTATAGGTTATGTCCCGGATGCATAGAATGCATGGGCAACAACCATAGCGGGTATATTAAGCAAACATGTTAACAGTAGAAAAAATAGGCGGCACTTCCATGAGTGCCCTGCAGGACGTTATCAACAATATCATTTTATTTGAACGTTCAGGTGACAAGCTTTACAACAGAGTCTTTGTTGTATCAGCATTTTCAGGAGTGACAAACTTATTGTTGGAGAACAAGAAAACCGGTGACCCGGGTGTTTATCACAAGATCGTTAATCTACAGGACTTCCATAAGCCTATAAAGAACCTGATCACCAAGCTTAAGGCAATCAACAAGCAGTATGAACCTCTGGGACTGGATCTGGCAGTAGCTGATGAGTACATTGAAAAGCATGTTCTCGAAGCACAGACTATGCTGGATAATCTGGCCAATATCCTGGCTTCAGGTTATGTGAGCCAGACGGGAATTCTTCAGGCAGCACGTGAAATCCTGGCTTCTATTGGTGAAAGCCATTCGGCATTCAACTTCACAAATATCCTGCAGAACATGGGCATCCATACAACGCTGGTAGATCTGAGCGGATTCAACGATCCGAAAGCATATACTATTGATCAGCGGATTGAACGTGCGTTCAAGAATATTGAGTTTGACAAGACCATCTGCATTGTGACCGGTTATACGAAGGGTAAAGAAGGTATCATGCGGGAGTTTGACCGCGGATATTCCGAGGTTACCTTCAGCAAAATTGCTGTTCTGCTGAAGCCACAGGAAGCGATCATCCATAAGGAATATCATCTTTCGACAGCAGACCCTGCCCTGGTTGGCGTAGACAACTGCTTCCCCGTTGGATATACTAATTATGACATTGCCGATCAGCTGGCTGATGTAGGTATGGAAGCCATCCATCCAAAGGCAACAAAGCCGCTGGAGATTAACGGCATCAATCTTCGTCTGAAGAATACGTTCGACCCCTCCCACCCCGGTACACTCATTACCAGGGAGTATATCAGCGAACAAAAGCGCGTAGAGGTAATCACTGGAACTGACAAGCTCCTGATCATCGATGTTTACGACCCGCTGATGGTGGGTAACGTAGGAAGTGACCTGCAGATCATGCAGATTTTCTACGATAATCATGTGAGTTATACGTTTAAGGCGACCAGTGCCAATTGTATTTCACTTGTGATCTGGGAGCGTGACTTCGTGAACAAGCTGATTACGGATCTGGAGGCTAAATTCGAGAAGATCACAGTGGAAAAAGCAGCCATGGTATGCTTGCTGGGTTCAAACATGGATGAGCCGGGTCTGCTTGCAAAAAGTGCCTATGCGCTGACGAAAAAAGGCATCAACATCATGAGCGCGGGATTCTCTTTGAGAAAGGTCAACATTCAGTTCCTTGTAGAGAGAGAGCATTTTGACGAGGCGATCATCTCGCTGAACGAAGTGTTTTCAAGCCAGTTGAGCTAAGAAGATATCTCTTGTCTGCTACAACAAATCCATATTATTCGCACTTTACAGTTTAGAAGCGGGACCAGGTGTCCCGCGCTAATCAATACCCTGAACAAGGGTGCCTGGGGTACCTGTGCACTATTCCCCGGCGGATCTTCTGAAAAGCAAAATATAATTCCATTTTGATTTGCTTTTAACTGAAAACCAGTAACTTTATAGTACAAACCTATAAAACAACTAAAATGGATCTGCACGAAACCAATGGAAAACCCAGCGAAAACGGCACTAAACCAATCCTTACCACGAGAAACGGCCACCCTGTCTATGATAATCAGAGCCTGAGAACCGTTGGAAGCCGAGGCCCTGCCACGCTCGAAAACTACCAGTTTCTGGAAAAGATGTCGCACTTCGACAGAGAGCGTGTACCTGAACGTGTTGTACATGCACGGGGCGCGGGAGCTCATGGTGTTTTCGAATCGTACGGAATGGTAGGAAATGAGCCGGTATCGAAATATACGAGAGCCAAGTTCTTACAGGAGAAGGGAAAGCAGACACCCTGCTTTGTGCGTTTTTCGACCGTTATCCATGGAGGTCACTCTCCAGAAACGCTGCGTGATCCGCGAGGGTTTGCCGTGAAGATGTATACGGAGGAAGGCAACTGGGATCTGGTTGGAAACAACCTGAAGATCTTCTTCATACGCGACGCGCTGAAGTTTCCTGATTTCATCCATGCTTTCAAACCAGATCCTGTTACGAATCGTCAGGACGGGGAGAGACAGTTCGACTTTATCAGCCATACTCCAGAGGCTTTGCACATGGTGACCTTCCTCTTCTCGCCCTGGGGAATACCGGCCAATTACCGGCAGATGCAGGGCTCAGGCGTGAATACGTATAAATGGGTGAATAAAGATGGTGTGGGCGTGCTGGTAAAATATCATTGGGAACCTCTTCAGGGCATTAAAAACCTGACGACTGCTCAGGCGCAGGACATACAGGGAAAAAACTTCAATCATGCCACTCAAGATCTCTATGAAGCGATTGAGAGCGGAAACTTCCCTCAGTGGGAGCTCTGTGTGCAGATTATGGAAGATGGAGAACATCCCGAGCTGGACTTTGATCCGCTGGATGATACCAAGCTATGGCCGAAGGAACAGTTCCCCTGGCATCCGGTTGGAAAGATGACGCTGAACAAAAATCCGGAAAACTACTTTGCTGAAGTTGAGCAAAGTGCATTCGGTACAGGTGTGCTGGTTGATGGACTTGATTTTTCAGACGATAAGATGCTTCAGGGAAGAACCTTCTCCTATTCGGATACACAGCGTTACCGCGTGGGAACGAATTACCTGCAGTTGCCGATCAATGCTCCCAGGAATAAAGTATCTACGAACCAGCGGGATGGACAGATGGCCTATAATCAGGGAGGTGACATCGTGAATAACCCGCACGTCAACTATGAGCCTTCGTCTCTGGGTGGCCAGATAGAGGCTCCGAAAACAGGAAAGGATCATACGCCGATGTATCATGCTGCATTGGTACGTCAAAAAATAGAAAAGCAGAACAACTTTGCACAGGCGGGAGAAACATACCGGAATTTTGAAGACTGGGAAAAAGATGAGCTGATTCTCAATCTGGTCAACACCCTGGCCACTGCAAACAAGGATATACAAGATCGAATGGTGGAGTTGTTCAGGAAGTGTGACGAAGATTACGGCAGACGTGTTGCTGAAGGGCTGGCTAATACAGAAGTGGATATGAGCAACAAGGGGCCGATTGGTACTACTACATCTCATGAGGCTGTACAACAGGCCGAAGAGGAAGGCAGAGAAGCTAAGCCTTATTAATACATACAACCGATGGAAGAGATTGGCCGGAAAGGAAAGATTCTGGCCAATCCCATTTATAGCCAAAATCTTAAACATGAATCAACTGAATGATGATTTAATTAACAGCGCCCGCACCGGCGATATTTACCACATTAAATCTTTAATCGACCAGGGAGCTGAGGTCAATACGCAAGACGCAAGGGGCTACACTCCTCTCATTATCGCCAGTTACAACGAGCAGCTTGAGGCTTCGAAGCTCTTGATTGAATCCGGAGCCGATGTAAACATCCAGGATGCGGGTGGGAATACAGCTTTGATGGGTGTATGTTTCAAAGGCTATCCCGAAATAGCGGAACTTCTCATCGCTCAGGGTGCGGATCTTAACTTACAACACGGAAACGGGGGAACAGCGCTGATGTTCGCTGTGCTCTTTGGGAGAAATGAGCTGGCGGAAATTCTGCTGCATCATGGGGCGGATACAACGATCAAAGAGAAACGAGGCCTTACTGCTCTGGATCTTGCCGTTCAGCAGGGTAACCTCGACGCTATCAGACTTCTGGAGGAAGCTGTGTAGTTCTCTATGAAATACTCCCTTTGTTTCATCTTTCTACTGTTTTCGTCAAGGGCGCTTACACAGCAGAACCACATCGCATTCAACCAGGTCGGCTTCTACACGGAAGGTCCTAAGCTAGCATTTCTGAGCTCGAAAACCGATGCCAAGACATTTGCCCTCACTGACTCTGCCAGCGGTTATACTGTCTTCAGCGGAACCTTGGGAGATGAGAAACTTTCCCGCTACTCGGCAACGAGCACACGGGCAGCAGATTTCAGCAGCTTCCGAAAAAAGGGGACCTATTTACTTCGTATCGGCGTACAGACATCAGCTCCTTTTCACATCAGCGACTCGGTTTTAAAACCCGTCGCTCTGTCTTCGTTGAAAGGCTTCTACTATCAACGGGTATCAGAGCCACTGGATAAGCGGTTTGCAGGGCAGTGGGCCCGATCTGCGGGGCATCCCGATACTTCTGTCCTTATTCATCCCTCTGCTGCTTTAGGAACGAGGCCTGCAGGCACGAGGATATCCAGTCCCGGAGGCTGGTATGATGCTGGCGATTACAATAAGTACATCGTTAACTCAGGCATTACAATGGGTACGCTCCTCTCGGCCTACGAAGACTTCCCTTCCTATTTTGATCGTCTGCACACGAATATTCCGGAGAGCAGTAATGAAGTGCCGGATATCCTTGATGAGATCATCGTCAACCTCCGATGGATGCTAACGATGCAGGACCCGAATGACGGGGGCGTGTATCACAAGTGTACGAATGCGGCATTTGACGGAATGGTCATGCCTGGTGTGACTCAAGTGCCTCGGTATGTGGTCCAGAAGAGCACTGCTGCTTCGCTTGATTTTGCTGCGGTGACTGCCCAGGCTTCCAGAGTTCTTAGAAAGTTCGGGAAGCAGCTGCCTGGACTGAGCGATAGCTGTATTGTCGCCGCAGAACGGGCATGGAGCTGGTCACTAAACAACTCGGACGTACGATATGATCAAACACGCATCAATGAAGTCTATCAGCCTGAAATCAGCACAGGTGCTTATGGGGACCGTGAATTTAAGGATGAACAATATTGGGCAGCGTGTGAATTGCTGGTCACCACGGGGGAAAAAAGTTACATAAAGCATGTTTCTGAACATGTCCTGGAAGAAATACGCCTTCCATCCTGGTCTAACGTGGAAGCTCTTGGCGTTTATACGCTTCTGAGAAACACCAGGAAGCTGCCTTCTGTATTGCAACCCAAAGCGCTACGCTTGAAAAACCTGCTCATCAAAAAGGCTGATCTTTATCTGGAGACGGGGAAGGATAACGCTTTTCGCACGGTCATGGGTCAGTCAAAGCAAGACTTCAACTGGGGAAGTAATGCAAATGCCGCCAACCAGGGAATTTTATTGCTGAATGCATATTCTCTAAGCCATAACAAAGCGTACCTGAGCGGTGCACTGGGAAACCTCGATTATCTTCTGGGCCGCAATGCAACCGGCTACTGCTTTGTAACAGGCCTGGGGAGCAAGCGTGTTATGCACCCTCATCATCGCCCTTCGGCGGCGGACGGGATTAAGGAACCCGTTCCAGGTCTTTTATCTGGAGGCCCTAATTACGGCATGCAGGATGCGAAGGACGGATGTACCTATTCTCTTACTGATCCGGAAACCGCATTCGTTGATGATGAGCGCTCCTACGCATCAAACGAAATTGCGATTAACTGGAATGCTCCATTGGTCTATCTTGCGAATGCGGTGGAAGCTCTGAGCAGATCCCTCAGATAATTTCTACGTCTGCTTTACGGCTTTGCGGGCTCACCTTCATTGAGGTGATTTTACCATTTTCAACCGTTGCTTCTATGGTTGTATTGTAAGGAGCGTGCAGTTTGAAGCTGGCATTCCAGTCTGACGGCCAGGCAGGCAGCAGATAGATCTTCCGACCGTCGGTCTGCATGAGCATCTCCTGAAGGCCGATCATTCCTGAACCTCCCCAGTTATGATCAGGTGTCCAGTCGAAACCGGGTCCCCAGAATGCGGGAAATCTTCTCCCTGAATCTTTTAGCTTCAGGGATGTCAGCCTTTGAGCCTCCTCTTTTAACCCCAGACGTGCTGCGAAAATATTGTCTTGTTTCCAGCCTACATGACTGCGGAACTTCAAAGCATCTGTATCATACCGGTACGTGTTCAGGGCGGTGTCCAGACCAGGTTTTCCGATTCCGTAGATTCCCCATGGGTACACAGGATAAAGCTGGGGCGTTTCTACGTTGTTGATGCGCTCCCATAGTTTAGCAGGTGCAATGGTTGGATGGCCGTTCTGCTGCCTGAAGCTTATCGGAGGAATGCGCTTCAGCATTGCTGACCATTCTTCACGTTTCTTTGCAGTCAGATAGCTGTCGGGAAGCTCAAGCAAGCGGGTCAGCACTGTCTTTAACGCTGCCACTGTAGATGTCGCGTTATACGCCATCTTATAGGTCTCTGCGGCAGAACCAGGGTACAGAACAAGGTGCCCATTTCCGTCGAATGCTTTACTCCCGCGCTTCTTGGCGAGATATTGATAGTGCTCATTGAAGAAGGTAAGGGAACTCTCGATCAGAGGCATATACCCGGTGATATCCTTGTTCTGGTAGCGTTCCGTTTCCAGGATCATCTGACAGAACTCAAGAATAGTATCCCACTCATATTCCAACCAGGCATTGTACTCCATGCCCTTATCGTAATCTGCAGGTCTTTTCCAGTTGTATTCTGCCGGATTAGGTAATCCGAAGTTCTCGATCTGTTCGGTAAAGCTGGCTCCCTTGTGGTTCCAGTAAACCTCAGAACGAAGTTCTGCATTGCGGAGCATGTTCTTGTAAAAGTCGAACTGCGGCTTCATCATATCAATATCCCCGCTTCGGAGCATTGGCCAGTAGACCAGACGCTGGTTCTGCGCGGTGTGGGTTCCACCGCCCCAGTTGCGGAAATCGGGTGTGAACTTAAGCGTGGAATCTGTAAACACCGGATCGACGGTAAAGAGTCCGCCGTTGAACTTCGTAGGGTATTCACCATAGGCATTACAAGCCAGCATATAGCGGAACAATTGATAGTTGCGTCCAACCTGCCAGGCGGCTGATGATTTATCGGATACTGCAGAATCCAGATAGATATAGCTTCTGTCCCAATAGCTCTTCCACCAGTCTTCAGATTGCTTTTTTGCTGTTCCTGATTTTCTCTGACTTTCCTGAACAAGAGCTTTGAGCTCTGAGCTCCAGGTTTGATCTGCCTTAGCAATGGGGAGATAGATCAGAAGCTCGTGACGTTTGGCAGGCTTTATACTTTTAAGGGTCCATCCTGTAAACTCTGTATTGTGGTACTTGCCAGCATAGGTGCCACTAGCGGACATATTGGATCCCTTCATGAGTCCCCCGAAAGAGAGACCTGCCAGAGGGTTCATCATCTGGTTTTTGACACCCTCCATGCCCTGTTGCTTCACGACGATGTCGAAGGCAGTATTCGTTCTGTTCTGATGATAAAAAAGAACACTATTGCCGTTAAAGCGAAGGGAGTCTTTATAGGTTACTACCGGTGAGGGCGGCGCCCATTTCCAGGAGTTGGCATTATTTTCCTTCCCTTTAGGGAACAGATCGCGATTCCTCCAGCTTTCATAAGATGCCTCGGCGATCAGGGGACTATTGCTATTCACATCGACATGCACCACGGGGCGGAACACGTCTACCCATACCCTGATGTTTGTGCTTGCTGAACCTTTCTTTGTACTGATGTCTACGTGGCCATTTTTCAGTATCAGAGCTTGCTTAAAGTCTTCCTGACTAAATGGGTTGGGACTAAGTTTCAACCTGACCCTTCCTAGCTTCAGCAGCGTATTGTTCTCATCGAATGTACCGCTGCGGGACATATAAAAGAACAGTTCGTCACCTTCCACCCAGACATTCAATCCAACGTCACCAGCACCACAAGGCATCGACTCTCCTGAATTGATGCTTTGCTTATTCCACACCTGATTATATTGATCTATGCCCGTTTGGGCATTTGAACATATAACCGTAAAGCTCGCTGCAATAGCTAAAAATACCCTCTTCAACATCTTACCAACTGTCTGAACGAAATGATGATACCGGTAAACCTTCCGTGCTGTAAAGATCGCCTATCACGAAGTCTTTGAAAGCATAGCGGACGTGTACAGGCTGGCTGACGTAAGGCGAGGAAACAGAAATACTTGATCCTCCTACCATCGCCTCGGCTGGGTGAAAGACCTTATCCTCTCCGGCAACTTCAAAAAGGCTGAGTTTCTTACCATAAGATGTAAACCCGTTGGATGCGTTATTAAACTTAAGCACCATAATGCTGCCTTTCACTTCTGCAGAAACAAATTCAGGACTCGCAGCCCCAAAGCCTTTCATTCCGTATGTTTTCGCAAGAGCCAGGAGTGCCAACCTTTTTCCGCCAACTTCCTTGTTCATCGGGTGAATACAATTCTCCTCCCCTATGTCAAGCAAGACGGCCATTGCCGAGTTTGGAATCGCTGCTGCGGACTTTCGCTGAGCATCTCTGAGATATGCGGAATTGTATTTACCTCCCATGTAATATGGAGGAAGCTGAGTGTAATTGAAAGGAGCGATCTGAGCATAATAGAACGGGAATTCACCCGCACCCCACTGCTTCCGCCATTGGTTAACCAGTGCAGGAAAGAGTTGCTCATACTGATCAGGACGCTCATAATTTGACTCGCCCTGATACCAGATGCAGCCTTTGATTCCATATCCAATGATAGGGTAAATCATACCGTTGTACAGGGTTGTCGGGGTGCGGCTTTTCTGCACAATAGGGTCATTCTTCGCGGGAACCTTGATATCCTTAAAGGACTTTAAAGTCTCCGGATTCATCCAGGCTTCTATGGATGAGCCGCCATAGCTGGAGTTGATTACTCCAACCGGCACATCGAGCATTTCATTTAAGAGTCGCGCAAAGTAGTAAGCTGTGGCACTAAAATTAGACACTGCTTCCGGCTCTGCCTGCTTCCATGCAGAAGGCTTGCTATCCTGCTGCGGCTCGGTGAACGAAGATCTTGGCACTGTATAAATACGGATATTCTTGTTCCGGGATTTGAGGATGGCATCATTGGCGCCATAAACCGGCTGGCCCTTGAATCCTTTCATAGGCATTTCCATGTTAGACTGTCCGGAACATAGCCATACCTCGCCGATCAGGACGTTATTTAGTTTCAGTGGCTGTCCGTCACTGATGCTGATCTGATAAGGGCCTCCTGCTACCGGAGTAGCAATCTCAATCTTCCATCTACCTGCAGCGTTCGCCTTGACAGAATAAGACTTCTGATCCCAGGAAGGAATAACCGTAACCGTTTGACCGGGCGATGCCCAGCCCCATAAAGGAGCATTGGACTGCTGCTGCAAAACCATATTATCTGTGAATATGGAAGCCATTTTTATCTCAGCCCTGAGACTTAAATGGGCTACAAAAAAGAGGACTGCGGAAAAAAGATATTTCATTTGCGTAATTATCTGCTTAAAGGTAACCATACTGCCATTTCATTATGTCCGCGGTTGCCCCATGCATAATAAGGAACCAGGCGGATCTGAACAGGCTTTTGCAGTGTTGATACTTCGCGGTAAAGGGTATTCTTCCAACCGCCTTTTCCCGTACTGATTGCGCTGCCTTCAAGCATGGTAATAGGACTGTTTTCAATTGTAGTCTTCACGGGTTTAAACGCGATATTGGCCGGGATGGTGATATCAAAAAGCTTCTCATCCTTAGGAATATCGTTCGACTCAAGACAATAGACTATAGGCCCCCTTTTCACAGCTATTTGATTTCTGGTTTCCTCGACTAAAGGATTGGATTCCATCAACATAGCGGGCATAGGAAGGGTTAATTCAATTTTATCGTTCCTCGACCATTTACGGTTGAGTTCTACATATTGGCCGGCAGTAAGATTAACATTTGCAGGCTTTCCGTTGATGGTTAGCTTTGCATTTTTACACCATCCTGGTATTCTGAAGAACATCGAGAATGCTTTCCGTGGTGCTTCCTGCAGGCTTACGCTTACTGTCTCATCCCAAGGGTAAGTTGTCATCTGGTTGAGCTTGATTTTAGATCCGTCTGTAAGGGTTGTAGACAGTTCACTTCCACCATAGAGATTGAACCAAAGACCTTTGTCAGAAACATTGTAGAGATAGCTTCCTATCTCAGCAACAGTACGTACTACATTTGGAGGGCAGCAGTTGGATAGCGCTATGTACCCCACCCTGTCTTTAGACCAGCGTTGCTGAAACGGAAGATCGTCAGACACGCTTAATGGATTAGTATAAAGAAAGTTCTTACCATCGAGGCTGATACCGGATAGAACACTGTTATAAAGAGCAAGCTCCATCACATCGGTGTAGCGGGCATCTCCGGTTAACTGCAGCATCCTCCAGTTCCAGAGCACGTTACCGATGTTGGCGCAAGTCTCGCCGTGGGCCGTGTGGTTGGGTAGTTGGTAGTCGCGGCCATAAGCCTGATGGATCTTTTGGACGTCTGTAGGCTCATAAGAAGTACCATCAGGCGATACACCATCATAAAGCGCGCCGCAGGCACCCGTGATATACATTTTTCTTTCTGTCACGTCATCCCACATCAGGTTAAGACGGGAAATCAAGGATGTGTCACCCGTTTCAGCATAAACATCTGCAACTCCGGCGTAAAGGTAGTTCGCTCTAACCGCATGTCCCATTGCCTTGGTTTGCTTCCTGAAAGGTATGCGGTCCTGGTTGTCGTCGGTTCCGTTTTCTACAAGCCCACGGATGTTAATCAGATTTTTCGATAACTCCAGGTAACGGGGATCTTTAGTAGTGCGGTACATTTCCACAACCCCCATGTAATGTGACGGGCAGATCGCGTTCCTTGCAAGTTCCGGAGATGCTTTTTCATGAAAGTTATACAAGTAGTCAGTCGCCTTTTTAGCGATATTGAGAAGAGTGGTTTTGCCTGTGGCACGATAGTGAACACATGCAGCCGTCATCAGGTGGCCCAGATTATAGGTTTCGAAATGCAGGCGATCCTTAAATTCTTTTGCACCTGCTGCCTGATTTCTTTCCTCAATCATCGTTGGCGTATGGATATATCCATCCTCCCGCTGACATTTGGCAATTACCGGAATGACCTCATCTATCAGCTTATCAATCTTAGGATCTTTATTAACAGCGTACACCGAAGCGAGCGCTTCAATCAATTTGTAGAAATCACCATCATGAAACGGCGGACCCGTGTGTTTTCCATCTTTAAGACCGGCCGCAATTTCAAAGTTGGTGAAAGCATGCGCCCTGTTCGGATCTTTATATAGATCCCACATATAGGGGATCATCTCATCTTCACATACCTTAAAACGATCAGCCCAGAAGCCGTTAGTAAGTTTCACAGCACTCATATTTACCCCTTTCAATTTCGCATAGGGGCTATTTGATGTGTTCACCAGGCTTTTCTGCTGAGCAAAGCCTGGGGTATTCGCCATGAACAGCAATCCTGCTGCGACCACGCCTGTACAAATCTTATTCATATTAATTCCTTTCAATGTTTTTCGACTTTATCAATTTCACGGGACCGATAAGACCTCCCCTCAATGGTTTTTTGCCCTGAAGGCGGAACGGTGCCGTTGTTTGTGTGATCCGCTTTTCTTGAGGTAGCTTTTGATCGGCCATCAGTCGGTTAGCCCATGTATTGGTAACCCGCACTTCAATGGTATTCACACCTTTTTTAATGCAGGAGCTAACGTCAGCGCGGTATGGAGCGGTCCATACAACCCCACAGCTCTGTCCGTTAACGGTCACTTCCGCGATGTTAGCTACGTTGCCGAGGTCAAGGAATACCTTTTTGGCAGCGGGCAGAGACTTTAATTTGAAAGTGCTTTTATACGCGGCCGTTCCAGAGTAGTTGCGGATCAGAGAGTCTGGATGCTCGCTCCAGCTTAGGAGATCTTTGAACCGAACCGGTTCAGCAGGTCCCCCCAGGCTTGCGTCGAACCGGACAGTCAAAGGTTCTGACAAGGTTTGCAAATGCTCTGTCTCTATCCAGTTCTTCCCTTCCGCCCGCACAGATTGCGTAGCAGGTGTGGATAGCGTGATGAAAACAGAGGCATTGGGCTCAAACAAATAACTCAGTTGAGTTCTCCCGTTCTCTGAACTATAACTCCGGGCCATAAACCGCTCTCCTGTAGCAGCGTTATACAGCTCAGGAATCCGAGCTGATGCTCTTAACGAAACGGTAACTTCTTTCTTAACAGAGTCTTGGTTGGCGACAAAGTAGATATCTGTCTCCCCGTCCTTTCTGTGTGTCCATACAAATCCGGAAGCTGGATTTGATGATGAATCAAATATTTCCACATCCCTTGCTACGCCTAACTTAGCGAAGGAGGATCCTAGAAAAGGTCCTAATACCACCCTTCCTTTTCCTAAATTCTTCATCCGGAAGCTTTCTGCCCCATCCTGGACGGTCTCAAAGGTTCCTCCCCAAAGTTGTTCGGTGATCTCTTTTAAGCGCTGGTCTTTCAGTTTAGCCTGACTAAGTCCTGGAGTACTTGCAGGTCTGTCCATCAAGATGATCGTAGCGCCGTCATTTATTAACCGAAGAATCTTTTCAGCCACCTCAACAGACATTATCTCACTGTTTGGCTGCATCTGATGTTTTCCGGGGAATACTAACAGTGCGTAGCTTGCGCCGCCAGGGAAAGTGACCCTTCCATTCTCAACCCGTGCGAGACGTAAAAGAGCATCAGGATTGAAGGAATCGTACGCATAACCTCTCAGAGGATCATGCCAGTTTTCGGGCTCGTACAGGTTTGCCGAAACGTTTACGCCTTCGGGCATTTGCTTCATCGGCAATCCCTTATTCGCGAGTCTTGCCTTTTCACTTGCAACACGTTCAGCTCCGAAGATGCCCGGCAATGTGCTGACCAGACGGTCTGGCAAAATTGCTCTTCTTGGTATCTCCTCCCCTGTAAATACGGCCACATCTGCAACGAAATGTCCTTTCTGTAGTTCTTTCTGCGCTCTTTCCGCATAATCAACCCAGGCTCTTCCCGGCTTCCACCAGGTTTGGTCTCTCTGGAACAAGAGACCAACTCCGTCCAGTGTCATACCCGGTTTACGGTCAGCCCATGGATTATGTGTAAATACATGATAAACGAGTCTGTTCACACCCATCGCATAGTTCCTGTCCTGTAATGCTTTTAACATACCGGGATGCTCATCCCAAGCCATCCTCAATTGTGTAAATGCCTCCGCCTGGACTATTGGCTTGCCATATATATGAGCGCCGCTAATCGCGTCTACCATATCGTTTGGTTTATCATGAGACGGGCTTCTTAACCAGAATTCGCCCATGGGTATGTCTACTTCATTGAAGTGCATCAGTCCGTCGGACATCATCACCGGAGCGGTAGTCTCAGATCCAAACAGTGCGTTATTCATGTGCGCGAGATCCCTGGCTACGGTATAAAAGTTCTTGTTCAGCAACTCCGCAATCGTCACTCGTACGTCGTAAAGGAACCTTTCCGATACGTCTGCACTCTGTACAGGTATACCCGCCATAACAGGCATGTAGAGCTTCATGTCATAGCCTCTGCGTGCTTTAAATTCTTCCTGAAATGCAGGTGTCCAGTTCTGACTTCCGCATTCCCAGCTGTCAATATAAAAAACTTTCAAAGCACGGTTGGCGAGTTCCGGTCCTGCTGTACGTACCGCTTTACCAAACCAGCTGTTAAATTGCAAAGTAACTGCTTCAGGATTCAGCTTATCGGATTCAAGACCTTTTCCTGCACCCGCCGTTTCATTCATATGGCCGGTTGATGTATGCCCGATGCGCAAGACTGTCCAGTTTCCTGCAGCAGGTTTCCATTTTAATTTACCATTTGAATCCAGATGTTTGCCCAGGTCAACAATCTTATTTAAGGGGATGCACAGCTCGTCGGCCAACTGCCCTGTTGTGCTGCGGGGACTTACCCGCCATACCTCTCCTGTCTTACCTTCGAACTGATGAACCTTAGGCTCCGAAGACAGCTCTATCCCGGCAATCTTCAGATTTTGCTTCCACTTTGCACCATCCAGATCCTCTCCGCCTGGTTCGGACCCTTCACGGTTATATACGAACCGGAAGAATTTTGCGGTGACAGGTGGGATGGCATGTGTTACATCAGAATCCCAGTCGAGCCAGCCAGAGCGGGGTGCCTGCATCTGTGTTACTCTCCGGAAATCTTTGCCGTTGTCGCTCACCTCGAGCACCAGTCGCTGTGATTGCGTATTGAAGTTATTTACGTGTATAGTCACGTTCCTGGCAGTAAACGGTTTGCTGAACTCATATTGAATCCAGCAGGGATCATTACTTGCAAAGTTTTCTTTATTTCCTTTTTTGATCAGGAAAGAAGCATCCTTACCGGGAATGCTCGACGTGATCTTCGGAATCGTGTTGTATGTATTCTGTACTGCTCCGAAAGGAGTAGGATAGGCAAGAACGGCGATGTCTTTATAGTAGCCCTTGTAAGACGGCGGACTGATCAGTGTATCGTTAAAAAGCTTAGCTCCCTTGATTTGCGTCTTGCTCCAAACTACTTTCTGCATCGATAGTTCAGGGGTGATCCACGGACCTGCGGCTGTTGCAAATCCATCACCAGGTAATAAACCTATTTTTAAGCCCAGGCGATCTGCCTCTTCTATAGCAAACCGGATCATCTCCCACCACTCAGGCGTCAGTTGCTCAGTCACCGGCTGAAACAAGGGAGGATTGGTCTTCCCTTTGATGGTGGCAATATACGCACCGGCAATGCCTGCTTCTTTCATTGCCAGCAGATCTTTGGTAATCCCCTCCTTTGAAGAACTGGCATGCATCCAGTACCACAGCACCCATGGTTTCGACGGGTCTGCCAGATTTTTATCTGGCTGCGCGCTGGCATTGCTAAGAACACAAAGCAGGGCTATCAGGAACGCGAAATATCTCTTGATCATCTTTATCTTTTCTCCTTAAAACTTTATCTTCTTTGCCATAGTCCCCGGATCGGCCTGTTTTGACTTTACTGGCAACATATAAAATGTGTATTGATATGGCTTTGACGGGATTTGGTATTTCTCCAGAGGCGCCGACACATCAGTCCAGCTATCATTTCCACCTATACCCATTTGAATCAGGTCGATATTCTGTGTCAGATATCCGGCATCTTTCAACAAGTGCCGGTGTTTCGCTCTTACGCTCTCCGGTTCAGGAT